>JBCDJA010000155.1:0-6273 GCA_038748465.1 Pseudomonadota bacterium | reverse complement strand
GCAAAAACCGCATTCGGGTGCTTGCCGGCGACAAGGTGCTTGTGGAAATGACCCCCTATGACCTCACCAAAGGCCGTATCACCTATCGTTTCAAATAGCACTGACGCGGGGGCCGGCGCCGGGCTTAAGGCCCGCCCGCGCCTCATTTTGGCAAGCGCCAGTCCCCGCCGCCGGGATTTGTTGGCGCAAATCGGTGTTCGGCCGGACGATATTCTTCCTACAGACAGTGACGAGACCCCCCGCAAAGGGGAGCTGCCCCGGGCCCTTGCGCTCCGTCTGGCACAAGCGAAGGCCACTGCTGCCGCCAAAGCAGGGGGCGAGGGGGCGTTTATCCTGGCGGCGGACACGGTTGTCGGGTGCGGGCGACGCATTTTACCGAAAGCGGAAAGCGAGGACGAGGCCGCAGCCTGCCTGGCCTTGCTGTCAGGCCGGCGTCATCGCGTTTATTCTGGGCTGGCACTCGTGAGCCCGCGCGGGACCCATACGCGGCTTGTCGAGACCCACGTTCAGGTCAAACGTTTGTCCCAAGAGGAAATCGCGGGCTATCTTGCCAGCGGCGAATGGCGGGGTAAGGCGGGCGGCTATGGCATCCAGGGTCTTGCGGGTGCGTTTGTGACCCATCTGAACGGGTCCTATTCCAACGTGGTCGGCCTGCCCCTGGCCGAAACGGCAGCGCTTCTTGCCGGGGCCGGCTATCCGATCTGGCCCCAGAATGGGCCGTACAAAGATGGATGAGATCTGGGTCGAGACGAGCCCCTTCGCTTATTGGCTTGTGAGGCGTAGCGGCAAAGAGCTTACCGATGCTGTCTGCGTGCCCCTTGACCGCGGGAGTGCGCCGCTTTCAAGCATCTGGCAGGCCCCAATCGTGCGGGCCGATGCAGGTGCGGTGTATGCAGACCTTGGGGCGGCAGGGCTCGCGCGCCTTGCCGATGCGCCCGAGCTTGGACCGCGCCCGAGCGAAGGGGCGAGGGTCCTTCTTGAGGTTGTCAAAGAAGCGCAAAACGGCAAAGGGCCCGCCGCAGACGGACGGGTGTCGCTTACAACGCGGGACCTGGTGCTCAAGCGCGGTCTTGTCGGTGGGCGAGTGAGCAAAACGTTGAGCACTGGCGATGCGCACGCGGCCTGCCAAGCCCGTGTGTCGGGCCTTGCCGCAACGCTTCCGCCCGGGTGGGGATTGATCCTGCGCAGCGGTGCCGATCTTAACCGCCCGAGCCTTGATGATCAGCGCGATTGGCTGGTTGAGCGCGCCGAGGCGCTGACCGGTGCGCCCGATGCCGGGCGTGTTCGGCTGACCGAGCCAGAGGAGGCGCTGATTTCGGCCCCGATGGCGCTACTGGCGTTGGGCCCGGCCCTGCTTCGGGTCGATGCGCGCTCTGCACAGGGCCTTGCTGGCAGGTTGGCGCGTGTGGGGTGGATGGCCGATGACACGTGCCTTGAGGTTGAGGCGGTGCCCCCATCGGCAATTGCCGAGGAGGCGGTCGCCGAGACCCTCGACGGTTTGGTGGAGCCGGTGGTCGGACTGCCGGGCGGCGGACATCTACTCGTCGAGCCCGGCCGCACACTGACGGCTTTGGATGTGAACAGCGGCTCGGTGCCGGGCGGTGAGCCGGCGCCGGATGGGCGGGCTCTCAACCGGGCCGCGGCAAGGTGTATTCCTCAATTGGTGAGGCTGCGGGGGCTCTCGGGCCTGATCGCCATCGATTTTGCCGATGTCTCGAAGCGAGCGGAAAAAGAGGCACTCATCGCGCATCTGCGCGAGGGGTTCGCGGCCGATCCGGCGCGCATCGGCGTGGGCGGGTTTGCCATCGGCGGGTTGATGGCGCTCACGCGCTCGCGCTCCCGCGCGCCCTTACATGAGGCCTTGGCGGGCAGGCGAGCCGTTGCGCACCGGCTTGCGCTGCGACTTACCCGGGAAGCGGCAGCCAATCCCGGTCGCGCCTGGAGCGTCCGAGCCGCGCCGACGCTGTGCGCCTGGCTGGAGTCCGATGGCGACGAAGGGCTGAGGGCCTTGCGCGATCGGGTTCGTCTCGCCCTTGTGGCAGACCCGCAGGTTCCGCTTGAGGTGCCGGCGCTGATTGCCCAAGGTTGAGGGTGAAGTGCAGCGCTGAAGGCAAGAGGCGCTCCGGCCCGTGCGAGAAAGAGATGCGATCCATGACAGACGCCTCAAAGCCGGTTGATGGTGCAGCCTGCCCGATTTGCGGTAAGCCCCGGGCGCCGCGTTACAGGCCCTTTTGCTCAAAACGCTGCGCCGATGTGGACCTCGCGCGGTGGTTCTCAGGGTCTTACGCCATCCCGGCCGAGGAGCCTGCCGATGAAGAGGACTTTGCCATCGCACGCATCGGCGCGGGCGAGGGCACCGCAACCGATGACGATGAGGGGACCGCGCATTGACGCGGATTTGTAGGGCGCGGGTGGTCGCCGGCGCACGGGCTAGGGCAGTGGACAGGCCGAGGGCTTTTCCCTATAACCCGCGTCTCGCGCTGGGCCTTGAGCCCGATGAGCCGCGATGCCCAGGTAGCTCAGTTGGTAGAGCATGCGACTGAAAATCGCAGTGTCGGTGGTTCTATTCCGCCCCTGGGCACCCTTTTGACTCGGGTCCGTTCCGGGTCATCGCTTCGCGCTTTTATTTGCGCTACCGCTCGCCATTCGGCTCGCTACTTGAGCGCGGGTTTATTTGCGCACACGGACCATCGCTTCGTGCTTTTTCTTGCGCTACCGCTCGCCATTCGGCTCGCTACTTGAGCGCGGTTTGCGCTCGCGGCTCCGATGGGGCCGCTTCTCCGGCGCGCGCTCGCGCTCTGGCTGTCGCGTCTTGCCCGGCGCTATCGCTCGCCATTCGGCTCGCTACTTGAGCGCGGTTTTCGCTCGTGGCTCCGATGGGGCGGCTACGCCGGCGCGGGCTCGCGCAGCTGCCCTCCTGCGCGGGTTAAGTCTGGCCCGTTGCGGAGCGCTGGATCCACTCCCGAACCCGTTTTTTTCGCGCCGCCGTTGTTTCTTCGCCTGCCATGCTCACCACGTCTGTAAGGCGGACGCCAGCCAGCGCCTGGCGGTAGTCTGCCTCGGCGCGCAAAAAGGCCGCTGCGATCGCGCAAGGCGCTCGGCATTCACCGGGGCTCGCACCGCACGGCCCGTTGCGCCGTACCTCCGTGCACCGGAAGGACGGCGCCGTGCCTTCGATGGCAGCGGTGACATCCCACAAAGAAATGGCCTCGGGCGGGCGGGCGAGGCGATAGCCGCCGGCAACGCCGCGCTGGGCGGTGACGAGACCAGCCCGGCTGAGGGCCTGCAATTGTTTGGCGAGGTAAGGGGCCGGCACGCCGAGGAACTCTGCCAACGCCTCGCCAGGCAAAGCCCAGCCGGGCGGGAGCAACGCCAGCACTCCGCAGGCGTGAGCCGCCCATTCGACGCCCTTGCCGATCTTCATCAAGGCCCCCTTTACTGGCGCGACCAATTACGGATATGTTTTATCCGTAATTTACTCCCTGTCCAAACCGCGCGACATGTGAGCCCAAAACAACAGTCAGGAATGCCCCATGCTTGCGGAAAACCGACTTCCTAATCACCCCGCGCTGACTGTGACCGCGCGCGTGCTCTTTACCTCGCTCTTTTTGCTCTCGGGGGTCACTCACTTCACCAACATTCCCTATTACGTGTCGCTGATACCCGACGCGATCCCCTACCGCGTCTTCTTGACTTTGATTTCAGGGGTGGTGGAGCTCGCCGGGGCGGCGATGATCCTTTTAAATTGGCGGGCGCGGCTTGGCGGTTGGTTGCTCATATTGTTTTTGATCCCCGTCACTTTCGTGGTCCATGGCTATGAGATGGTGTATGCGGAAGATGAGGTGATCCGTGCCCTTCAGCAGGCCCATTTTTTTAAGGGGATTGCTCTCATCGGCGCCGCGCTTCTCATCACCCAAGCGGGTGCCACCCATCGGTCTGCCCCGGCCGCTCATCGGTCGTGACCCTGAAGAAGAGCGCAAACAAAATATGCCGCTTGAACATCCGTAGGCAGCTTTCGAGCTATAGGAGGTCAGTCTGCCGAGAGGCCCAGTTCCGCGTAAAATTGTTGAACACCGGGGTGAATTAGATCGGGGCGAAGCGCTGCATTGATGGTGTTTTGCGGGGTGGTGTCCCGCCCCTGGGGTAGCCGCGCGGCAAGATCTGCATGGCCTTCATGGAGCGCTTTGGCGAGCCGGTAGGCGACATCGTCGGGCAGGTCTGGCCGGGCGAGGATGAAGCTCCAGAGACCCACCGTCTTAAGGTCCGTGGTTTGGCCCGTATAAGAGCCGGCGGGCACGGTCATGGCGTTTAGAAACGGGTGCGTGGTGGTGATTTTTATCACCTCGGCCTCGGTAAACCCGGTGAAGCGCCCGCCCGCGGCGGAAATTTTCACGAAGTTGGGCCAGCCAATATTCCCGCCCCAATGGGCATCCACATCGCCGGCAAAGAGCTTTGGCGGCCCGTCGCCTGCTTTGTCGAGATAGGTGGCGATAAAGTCCCTGTCCCGATCAAGGCCTAGCCCATCGAAGATGTAAAATGCCATGCGATTGAGCCCGGAGGACTGCGTTCCCCAAACGATCCGCTTACCGACCAAGTCAGGCACAGATCGCGCTGGGCTTTCCGGCATGACGGCGAAAAAGCCAGGTCCGGGATAGGTGGCTGAAATGATCTTTAGATCAACTTTTTCGCGGCCTATGCCTTCGAAGGCCTCATAGGCCGGCACGCCCGATACAAGCCCGATATCGAACGCTCCTTCAGGCAAAAGGGTCAGGTTCTCCCCGCTCCCGCGCGTGTTAAACGGCGTGACGTTCAATGTGGGGTCCGCCGCATTGATGACAGTGGCCG
Source organism: Pseudomonadota bacterium (assembly GCA_038748465.1). Classification (GTDB taxonomy): domain Bacteria; phylum Pseudomonadota; class Alphaproteobacteria; order M2410; family M2410; genus JBCDJA01. The sequence goes on along the minus strand of JBCDJA010000155.1, from coordinate 1,428 downwards.
CATGCCCGCCGAAAAGCTCAAAGCCGCCGCCGGGCGTGGCCGTCGCGAGACTTATTTCCGTTACCTCTGCCCGCAGCGAGGAGGCGGGCGGAAAAGCCAAAACAAAAAGGCTGAATGCCAAGATCAAGTGGCGCATTGTTGTGGGTCCTCTTCTAGCCTGCGATTGAGATAGGCGCTTGCCACCGATTGGACAGGGTGGGGCGCGCGCTCGGCATTTACCCGCGCCCGCGCCGCACGGCTCATTTTCGGGTGCACCCTAAACCAGTGGTGTCCGGTCAATCACTGCCGTCCCGAGGGTGCATCGAAGGAAGACCTATCTTTTTATGTCAGCATACCAACAACGAGAACCATCACGATTGAATAAACCGCGATGCCGAACCCAATCAGGTATACCGGCCAGTTTTTGACGACCGTGGCCGTGGCAATGGATTTCATTTGGTACAAAAGGTCCGGCCACGTATACGATACAAAATCACCCTGCGTGAACACGGCTTTGATTTTTCCGTCATCATCCACCACGGGCAAACGCCGGAACCGCTCGTTCGACATGATCCGCAGCCAATCAATCAGGTCGTCGGTTTCCTTCGCAAGACGCGGGTTTTCGGTCATGATGTCGGACAGTTTCGTCGTTTTGGGATCAAGGCCCACGCGCACAAGCTTGTTCATCACATCGCGCTCGGTAACAATGCCGATCACATGCTGGTCTTCATCGATGATGATGACTGAGCCGTAGTTTTTCTCTGACATCCGAGATACCGCCTCAAACACGGTCGCGTCCGCTTTGCTCGTCAACGGTTTTTGTTTGGACGCATATTCTGAGCGATCCATTAGGCGGTTGCCTGGGCGTTCTGCGGTTTCGGGCATGTCCTGTCTCCTCGCGCAAGGATAGAGCTGCTGTTGCTAGATATCGGAACCGATGCGCGGGAAATCAGACCGCGAGCCGGTGCGAGGAAGCGTAGGACGAGCTTTAAAAACTGTCCAATTGATTGAGGCTCAGCCGATTGAGGCCGAGCCCGTCAAAGAAGTAAGATACCGCGCGATTGAGCCCGGTGTGTCGCGTTGCTTAAACGATCCGCTTACAAATAAATGAGATATAGGTCATGTGGAGGCTGCCGGTATGCCGTACACAAGCGCGATGCCGAACGCGCCTTTGGCCAGGACTTAGCTAGGCAAGAACAGTCCCTTCGATCCGGTTTTGGAGCCAAAGGACCGACGGATAGCTGGCGATCCAGGCCCAGATGAACCGGTTAAGGCCGAACAGCACCCCATTGGCAAGGTGAAACACGGCAGCAAGGACCAGGGCAGCGATGAGAAGGGGCTGGCTCAAAAGGGCAAGCGGAAAGATCAGCTCAAAGATAATAATCAGCCATGCCATTAGGAAGAGCACGCGCGGTCGCTGTGCCCAATCACGATGGGCTTCACTCGCCG
>JBCDJA010000154.1:0-6278 GCA_038748465.1 Pseudomonadota bacterium | reverse complement strand
GTGTAAACCTCGAAATCGATCTCTTAGCCCGATATGTGGCGCGGCTTACGGAGGCCCGATCTTGACCGAAACTGCAGCCGCGGAACCGCCCCTCTCGGTTCGCGATCATTTGTCGACCATTCCGGAGGTGTTGGCGGATGCCAAGGCAGGGAAGATGTTCGTTCTCGTCGACGCGGAGGACCGCGAAAATGAGGGCGATCTTGTTATTCCCGCCCAGATGGCAACGCCTGAGGCGATCAATTTCATGGCCAAATACGGCCGTGGCCTGGTGTGCTTGACCCTCGCCGGAGAGCGGGCGCGGGCGCTTAATCTTCAGCTGATGGCCCAGGATAACCGCTCGCGTCACCAGACGGCTTTCACCGTATCGATCGAAGCGAGGGAGGGGATCTCCACGGGCATTTCAGCCCATGATCGCGCGCGGACGATCGCCGTTGCCATCGATGCGCAAAAGTCCGAGCAGGACATCGTCAGTCCGGGGCACGTGTTTCCGCTTGTCGCGCGCGACGGGGGTGTGCTGGTACGGGCTGGGCACACGGAGGCGGCCACCGACATTGCCCGGCTTGCCGGGCTTTATCCCGCCGGCGTCATTTGTGAAATAATGAATGATGACGGCACGATGGCCCGAATTCCTGACCTAATACCTTTTGCAAAAAGCCACGGGTTAAAAATCGCGACGATTGCCGATTTGATTGCCTATCGGCGGGTCCACGACAAGCTGATCAAACGCATTGAAACCATCCCTTTTCGCAGCGACATCGGCGGCGACTGGACCCTTCATTTGTTCGTAAATCAGGTTGAGTATGCCGAGCATGTGGCTCTTGTGAAAGGCGAAATCTCGGCCGACGAGCCCGCGCTTGTGCGCATGCATTCGGTCAATACGCTGCAAGACCTCTTGGCGATGGAGGGGGGGCGAAGCGACCTTATCCGCGATGCGATGCGCCACATTGCTGGGGAGGGCCAGGGCGTGATCGTGCTGGTGCAGGACAAAATGACGACCAAAATTACCGACGCGCTGTTTCGCAAAGAAAAACCGCCGGCAGAGGACGACCGCTTGCGCGAATATGGGGTCGGAGCGCAGATCCTGACCGACCTTGGGATCGAGCGCATGGTTTTGCTCTCAAACACCGAAAAGAGCGTTGTTGCGCTCGATGGATACGGATTGTCGATTGAAGGCTGGCGCGCCTTTTCAAAATCGGGCGGCGCGTCATGATCGACACGCTCGTAGCGCCGCGCATCTTGCTCGTCGAGGCGCCCTATTACACCGAAATCGCAGAGCCCCTGGCAGCCGGTGCCATGCGGGTCCTGACCGCTGTCGATGCCCGGGTTGAACGGGTCAGCGTGCACGGTGCCTTTGAGATCCCCGCCGCCATCGGTTTGGCCCGGTCTGCGTTCGATGGCTTTATCGCCCTTGGGTGTGTGATCCGCGGCGAGACCCACCATTTTAATATCGTTGCCGACCAATCGGCGGCAGCCCTCATGCGCTTGGCCGTGGAGGACAAAATCGCCTTAGGCAACGGCATTCTAACCGTCGAGGATCGTGCCCAAGCCGTCGTGCGCGCCGACCCGGATGGGAAAGACTATGGGGGCGCGGCGGCCAAGGCGTGCTTGCAGATGATTGCCCTCAAACGGCGGTTCCTGACGGGCGGGGCGGAATGAGCGGCACCGATCAGATCCGCCGGTTGAAGCCTGCAGAGCGCGCGGCCCAACGCAAATCCGCTGCCCGCCTTAATGCCGTCCAGGCGCTCTATCAGCTCGATGTGGGCGGGGGCGGTATTGAAACGGTGATCGACGAGTTTCATCACCATCGGATCGGCGCTCTTGTTGAGGGCGAGCAATACCCGGACGCGGACATCGCCTATTTCGATCGGCTGGTGCGCGGGGTGGCCGACGAGCAGGTGCGCATCGACCGGGCCATGGAGACCTGCCTTAAAGACGGCTGGTCGATCGTGCGCCTCGACCGGGCGTTGCGGGCCCTTTTACGCTGCGCGCTCTACGAGATGCTCTGCGAGGCGGCGGTGCCGACTGCGGTGATCATCGATGAGTATATGCATGTCGCCCACGCCTTTTTCTCTGGCGATGAGCCGGCCCTGGTAAACGGCATCCTCGACCGTGCCGCGCGCGATTTTCGATCCGAAACCGCGTGACGAGGCGATCGCCTTGGACGAGTTCGAGCTCATTGGCCAATATTTTAAGCCCTTGGCGACGGCCCCTGAGGCGCTTGGCCTTGCCGACGATGCGGCCGTGCTTGCCCCGTTACCGGGCCTCGAGTGGGTGGTGACCACCGATGCGCTGATTGAGGGGCAGCATTTCCTGCCCGGCGACCCGCCTGGCAGTTTGGCGCGCAAGCTGCTGCGCGTGAACCTGTCGGACCTTGCCGCCAAAGGCGCAACGCCCCGGGCCTATTTGCTCGTGCTTCAGGCCGCCGGCGCGCCATCAGAGGCTTGGCTTGAGGCGTTTTGTGCCGGCCTGGCGGCGGATCAATCCACCTTTGGGGTGTCACTCCTTGGCGGGGATACGGTCTTAACTTCAGGGCCGTTAAGCCTTGTTGTCACTGCGTTTGGCGATTTGGCGGCAGGGTCGATGATCCGGCGTCAGGGGGCCGCGCCGGGCGAGGTGGTGTGGGTCACGGGCACGATCGGCGATGGGTTTTTGGGCCTTAAAGCGCTGACCGAGCCCGGTGCATGGGGCGGTGCGGGCGAGATGGCAGCGCTCATCGCGCGTTATCGGCACCCCGAACCACGAACGGATTTCGGCCGTCACCTACCCGGATTGGCCACAGCCGCTCTCGATGTGTCCGATGGCTTGCTGGCCGATGCCGGTCACCTGGCCCGAGCCTCTGGCGTGGGGATCGCGATCGGCGCCTCGGCGGTGCCAGTCTCGCCGGCGGCCCAGCGGGCGCTCGACGCCAGCCCGTGGACCCTCATAGATCTTTGCACCGGCGGGGACGATTACGAGATCCTGTTTACAGCGCCCCCATCAGCGACGGCCGAGATCGAGCGGCTTGCGAAAGTCACTGGCACCGACGTCACCGCCATTGGAACCGTCTCCGAGGGCTCGCAGGCAAGGCTCGTCGATGCATCGGGCAAGCCGATCCACGTCGCGAGCCCTGGCTACCAGCATTTCCGCTAAGCAGCGCCCGGCACCCGGGGCTAACGGTTTTTTGAGAGGCCTTCTGCCACCTTATGCCGGTGTTTGATGAAACGAGGAACGCGCATGGCCTGGCAGGTAAGGCGGTTTGGTTGGGTTGTTGCGGCGGCCCTGGCGGTGGGCGTTTCTGCCTCTCCGATCAAGGCGGCGGGCGGAAAGTCTGATGGCAAATCGGCGGGAGAGGCGGAAGCTGCCGACCTCGATCCGTCCCAGCGCTTTACGGTGCGCATGCCCTATCTGGTGGCGCCCGTCTATCAGAACGGCAAACTCCAGCATTCGATTTTTATCACCTATCGGCTCAAGACCGCCCGCCCAGGCATGGGGGAGCAAATGCTCTTGCAGTCGCGCTATTTGGAGGACGCGTTTCTGCGGGTCGTCCACGACATGCATATGGAGATCCCCCATCAGCTGGCCGCGCCCCCCCTCGGCGATCTCAAGGGCGACATCGTTGCGGCGGCCAATCGCGTGCTTGGTCAGGACATCGTTGTCGAGATGCTGATCGACGATGTGGAACGGCCCTATGATCCGGCGCTCTATGAAGGCGTCGACACCAAGGGGGCAACCGAGGCGGCCGAGGCAAAGGAGAGCGCCGACTATTAAGGCCCGGCCACTTTCCGTCCTGAGACCCTCAAGCCCCTATCTGTGAGCGGGCCCGACACCGTTAACGAGCCCGTTTCACGGCCGGTTCGCCCCGCCTGGGGCCATCCTAAGAAAGAGATGCGTTGTGCCGCGGCCTGTTGCCTTGCAACCGGAGAGGGCGGGTGGCATTTTCCCGCGGTCTGCGGGCCAGGGCGTGTGGCGAGCGTCCGGGCATTCACTCCCGCAGGCTCCTGCCATAGCCACTTCCCGCGACACGTAAAACACGACGCGTAACAAGACTTCGAAGGGTCCTATCATCATGTCCTCCAGTATGACGCTGATCATTCTGTGCGGGGCGCTTTCTATTGTGTACGGCATTTGGGCCGGACGCAGCATCCTGGCCGCCAGTGCCGGCTCGGAACGGATGCAGGAAATTGCCCAAGCAATTCAAGAAGGCGCTCAGGCCTACCTCAACCGGCAATACTCCACGATTGCGATCGTCGGTGTTGTCATCTTCGCCGTGATTTCCTTCCTCCTCGGCATTCATGTCGGGATCGGCTTTTTGATCGGCGCCGCCCTTTCCGGGCTTGCGGGCTATATCGGCATGCTGGTCTCGGTCAGGGCCAATGTGCGCACCACAGAGGCGGCCCGCTCAAGCCTCGATGCAGGGCTTGAGATCGCGTTCAAATCGGGCGCGGTGACGGGCATGCTGGTGGCGGGATTGGCGTTACTGGGTGTCGCGGTTTACTACACGATCTTGCTTGAAGCCGGCTTTGGAGCTGGGGATCGGGGCATGATCGATGCGCTGGTGGCACTCGGCTTTGGTGCGTCGTTGATTTCGATTTTCGCCCGTCTTGGTGGCGGCATCTTCACCAAGGGCGCCGATGTGGGCGGCGACATGGTGGGTAAGGTTGAGGCGGGCATCCCGGAAGACGACCCGCGCAACGCTGCTACCATTGCCGATAATGTGGGCGATAATGTCGGCGATTGCGCCGGCATGGCTGCTGACCTGTTCGAGACCTATGCGGTGACGATCGTCGCCACGATGGTGCTTGCTTCGATTTATTTTTCCGGGCCGGCCCAGTCGGCAATGATGGTCTATCCGCTTGCCATCGGAGCGGCGTGTATCCTCACCTCGATCATCGGCACGTTTTTTGTGAAACTCGGCTCCAGCCAATCGATCATGGGCGCGCTTTATAAGGGCCTCATCGTGACCGGGGTTCTCTCGGCTGGTGCACTTTGGCTTGTCACCAATGGCGTGGTCGGTTTGGGGACGGAGTACTTCATCGGCGATAAGAAGTTCACCGGCTTCAGCCTTTACTTCTGCGGTCTGATCGGGCTTGCCGTCACCGGTGTGATCGTCTGGATCACCGAATATTACACCGGCACGGGCTTCCGGCCGGTCAAAAGCGTGGCGCAGGCCTCGGTCTCCGGCCACGGCACCAACGTGATCCAAGGGCTTGCCGTTTCCATGGAAGCGACGGCCGCACCTGCCATTGTCATTTGTGCTGGGATCATCGGCACCTATTTGCTGGCAGGCCTCTTTGGGATTGCCATCGCGGTGACCACCATGTTGGCCCTTGCCGGCATGATCGTGGCGCTCGATGCCTTTGGGCCGGTCACAGATAACGCCGGCGGGATCGCTGAAATGGCAGAGCTCGACCCGGAAGTCCGGGAGCGGACGGACGCCCTCGATGCGGTGGGCAACACCACCAAGGCGGTGACGAAGGGCTATGCAATTGGCTCTGCGGGCCTCGGGGCGCTGGTGCTCTTTGCTGCCTACACAGAGGACCTCAATTACTTTATTTCCAATGCCGATGAATACCCGGCCTTTGAGGGGCTGGTGGTCAACTTCTCGCTGTCCAACCCCTATGTGGTGGTTGGTCTCTTCTTCGGCGGCTTGTTGCCCTATCTCTTCGGCTCCATGGCCATGATGGCCGTCGGCCGGGCGGCCCAGGCCGTGGTGGAGGAAGTGCGCCGACAATTCCGGGAAATCCCGGGCATCATGGAGCGGACAGCCAAGCCGGATTATTCCCGTGCGGTGGACCTGCTCACCAAATCGGCGATCAACGAAATGATCGTGCCGTCGATGTTGCCGGTGCTCTCGCCCATCGTGATCTATTTCGTGATCCTGTGGATCGGCGGTCCCTCAGAAGCCCTGTCGGCTGTCGGCGCCATGCTGCTGGGCGTGATCGTCACCGGGCTCTTTGTTGCCTTGTCGATGACCTCCGGCGGCGGTGCCTGGGACAACGCCAAGAAATATATCGAGGACGGCAATCACGGCGGTAAGGGCTCAGAGGCCCATAAAGCGGCCGTGACAGGCGATACGGTGGGCGATCCGTACAAGGACACCGCCGGGCCTGCGGTGAACCCGATGATCAAGATCACCAACATCGTGGCGCTTCTGCTGTTGGCGGTGCTGGCCCACGGCTAGTCCACAACCGCTCACAAACAAAAAGGCCCGGGGGATCCCTCCGGGCCTGTTTTCGTGCGCGGTACCGCCTTCGGGAACCGCGCAGATGAAGAGAGGTCGTTCGCGCCTCGTGTTTTAC
>JBCDJA010000153.1:0-6285 GCA_038748465.1 Pseudomonadota bacterium | reverse complement strand
GCATGGCCGATTATGCCCCTGGGCACTTTATCGATCTTGTCTCCCCCAAGCCGCTTTACATCGCCGCCGCAACCGAGGACGTGCTGTGCCCCTTGGCAATTACAGAGCGGCACTTTAAGCGGGCCGGTGAGCCCAAACGCCTCGATCTATTCGAAGGCGGACATTTCGATTTCTTTCCGCCGTCCGGAACCCTCTTTGAACCGGCGGTCAGCGCCATGCTGGCGTGGTACGAAGAGACCCTTTAAGCTCGCTCCTAGACGGGGGTGGCTAAAGCCAGCGCGGGCCTGTGCCAGGCGGGCGTTCAACCCATGCAATTGACCGCAGAACAAACGAACCAAAGGGAGAGAGCCCATGAGCCTACCGGCGCGGGAGGACATCGAATTCAAAAGCAAAGGCGAGACGTGCAGAGGCTGGTATTATCCGCCCCACGGCGCCAAGCTCGACGGCGGCAAAGCCCCGGCAATCCTGATGAGCCATGGCTTTTCGGCCGTTAAGGAGCTGCTGCTTGAAAATTACGCCAAGCGCTTCCACGAAGCCGGCTTTGCGGTGATGGTCTTTGACTATCGGTTCCTGGGCGCCTCCGACGGGGAGCCGCGCTATCAGGTCATTCCCACCGAGCAACACGATGATATCCGCGCGGGCCTTGCTTGGCTCAGCGATCGGCCGGAAGTCGATGCGGACCGGATCGGCTATTGGGGCTCATCTTATGGGGGCGGTCATGCGCTCTTTGTGGGCGCCCAGGACCCGCGCATCAAAGTCATCGTGTCCCAGGTGCCGGTCGTCGACTGCGCCGAGACGTTCAAGGCCATCGTCGGCCATGACGGCCTGAAGGAGGTATTCGCCCAGGTCGCCATGGCGCAGACCGAGTATGTCCTGAAGGGCGAACACGCCATGATCCCGGTTGTGGCGCCGGAAGGCGAGCCATGCGTGCTGGCAACCCCCGATTCCTATGACTTCATGACCAAAACAGCGGCCGATATCGCGCCCAGCTGGAAGAATTTGGTGACGGTGGAGAGCCTTGGACGCATGGCCGAGTACGACGCGGCGCACTTTATGGAGCTGATCGCGCCGCGCCCGCTGCTCATCGTCGCCGCGGCCCAGGACAGCATCATTCCGGTCAGCCAGATCCAAAAGGCCTTCGACCGAGTGGATGGGCCTAAGCATCTTGAGGTGATCGATTGCGGGCACTTTGAGGTTTACAGCACGGAGCCCTATCACGAGCAGGCGGTGAGCACGATGGTCGACTGGTACGAGACACATCTGTGATCTTATTCGGCGAGGGCCCGGGCGGCTGGCCTAACGCCTCTCCGGACCTTTATTCACAGCCCAAATTGGCGTAAGGGCTGGCGATGGCTCGATCGCTCTACCATCAGCCGCTCTCGCCCTATTGCCGCACGGTGCGCCTCGTGCTGGCCGAGAAGCGCTTGGCCTTCGACCTCATCGAGGAGCGCCCCTGGGAAGAGCGAGATGAGTTTCTGAACCTCAATCCGGGCGGCACGGTACCGGTTCTGGTGGACGACAACGGCGCGGTCCTCGCCGAGAGCAGCGCCATCGTTGAATATCTGGATGAGGTCTACACCGCGATCCCGGTCATTCCGGGCACCCCGGCAGAACGCGGTGAGGTGCGGCGGGTTGCGCTTTGGTACGATCTTAAATTCGGCCGCGAGGTCAGCGGGCCGATCCTCTTTGAAAAGGCCGACAAACGCCTCAACCGCTGGGGCGAGCCCGACTTGGCGCTGATCCGCGCCAGCGTAGAAAGCATGAAGTATCACCTTGAATATGTGAGCTTCCTGGCCGATGAGCGCCGCTGGCTCGGCGGCGATCTGTTCAGCCTTGCCGACATAACGGTCGCCTCCCATTTATCCGCCCTCGATTATTTGGGCGATGTTCCGTGGGCGCAGTTTCCCGATGTCAAGGACTGGTATGCGCGGGTCAAATCCCGCCCCGCCTTCCGCCCCCTGCTCGATGATGCCTTGGCAGGCCTCGCACCGCCCAGAATTTACGCCGATCTCGATTTTTAGGGGTGATGATGGCCACCGCCCTGCACCGGCCAGAGCCGGACCTGAAAGGGGCCTTGATCGACCGGGCCTTCCTTGAGGGATTTGATGCCGCCGGCATCGCCCGCCCGCCGCTCGATTGGTCGGCGCGCAGCCGGCTTGAACGGTTCATAGCTCTCGGGCGCCACGGCTCGATGGGCTGGCTTGCCGCACGCGCCCATCACCGCGCGCACCCAAACGATCTTTGGGCCGATTGCCGGTCCATCCTGATGGTCGCCCTCAATTACGGGCCGGCTCACGATCCGCGCGATGCGCTGAAGACCCCCACCTTGGGCAATATTTCGTGCTATGCGCAGGGGGCTGATTATCACGATGTCCTGAAAAAACGCCTGAAACGCCTGGCGCGGTGGTTCGCCAGCGAGAGCGGCGCCGAGGTGAAGCTTTTCGTCGACACCGCGCCGGTGATGGAAAAGCCGCTCGCCGCCCTTGCCGGCCTCGGCTGGCAAGGCAAACACACCAATCTTGTCAGCCGAGACCTTGGTTCTTGGACCTTCCTGGGCGCGCTTTTCACGGCCGTCGATCTGCCCCCCGACCGTCCGGAGGTGGATCATTGCGGCTCCTGCCGGGCCTGTCTCGATGCCTGCCCGACAAACGCCTTTCCCGCCCCCTATCAGCTCGATGCGCGGCGCTGCCTGTCGTATCTGACAATCGAACACGAGGGACCGATCCCGGAGGAATTCAGGGCGGCAATGGGCAATCGGATCTATGGGTGCGATGATTGTTTGGCGGCCTGCCCTTGGAACAAATTCGCCGAGACGGCGCGCGAGGCGGCCTTCTTTGCCCGGGCTGAGCTGCGCGCGCCCAGCCTTGCAGACCTTTTGGATCTCGACGATCAGAGCTTCCGGACTGTCTTTTCCGGCTCCCCCATCAAGCGGATCGGCCGCACACGGTTTATCCGCAACGTGCTTATCGCGAGCGGCAATTCTGGCGACCTGACGCTTGTGCCGCGGGTCGAGCGTTTGAAGGCCGATCCCTCGCCCGTCATCAGGGACGCGGCGTCTTGGGCGCTCGATAAGCTGCAGCCAGGAACGCGCCTCAATTGAGTTGATCGCGCGCCTCGAGCTTGGCCAATTCGCGGCTTGCAAAGGCCGAGGCCTGGGTGTTGGGCGCTTCGGTCACCACCCGCACCCAATCGGCGCGGGCGCCTGAGATGTCGTCAAGCGCCAGCCGCAAAAGCCCCCGCTCCAAGAGCGCATCGGGATTGCCCGGATCGTTGGCAAGGATGCGCTGGATATCGGCCCGGGCGGCGGAAAAATCCTCAGCCCGCCGCCGGCACGCAATGCGCACGAGATAGGCTTCGGTAAGTTCGGGCAGGCGCTTAATGGCGCTTGAGGCATCGGCCTCGGCAGCGGCGCAATTGCCAAGCGCCAGGGACATATGGGCTCTGTCGACTTTCAGATAGGGGGTAAGGCCCGGCATGTCGGGCGCCATGGCGATGGCCTCATCAAGGTTGGTTTGGGCGGTCAAATAATCGCCGTTGAGGGCATAGGCCTTGGCCGCCTGGCCCAAAAGCTCGGCCCGCGCATCGCCGCGATGGTCCGGCAAGCTGAGAGCGACCGAGCGCATTAGCGGCCCAGCCTGGCCATACTGGCCAAGCTCGAAGAGGGCAATCGCTCGGCAATGGCGCGCCGCAATGTCCCCTTCGTCGGCCTTGATCCGGCGGTCGGCCTCCGCCAGGGCGGCGTCCGGATCGGTCCAGGCCGTCTCAACGCATTGGCGATAGGCGGTGCCCTGCCCGTCACTGGCAAAGGCGCCACCGGGCGGCGAAAAAACAAGTCCGGCCGCGGCAACAAACCCAGAGACAGCACCCCGCAAAATCATCGACACTCGACCCGTCCTACCCATGGCTTCAACCGTCACAACGCTCTCGAATCGTGGATCGGCGGAGAATACACCAGAAAAAGGCGAGACCATGCCCCGGCTTTTTTGCTTCGGATTGGGCTACTCAGCCCTCGTTTTTGCCCGCCAGCTCCGCGCGGAGGGATGGGATGTGGCCGGCACCTGCCGCACGGCAGAAAAGATCGGCGGCCTGAGAGGCGGTCGCATCGACGCCCACCGCTTTGACGGGACAGCCCCCCTCGAGCGCCCAGACCTCTTCACCGAGGCCGACGCCATCTTGATTTCAGCGCCCCCCAATCGTGCCGGTGATCCGGTGCTGATCCACCACGCGGGCGACCTGGCGGCGGCGGCAAAGCGGGTCCGCTGGGTGGGGTATTTGTCCACCACAGGCGTTTACGGCGACCATGACGGGGCGTGGGTGGACGAAACCACGCCCCTCGCCCCGGCCTCGGAACGCTCCAAAGCCAGGGCAGAGGCCGAAGCCGGGTGGCTTGCGCTTGGCGGCACCCACGGCCTGCCTGTCCACATTTTTCGGCTTGCCGGCATTTACGGGCCCCGGCGCAACGCGCTGCACAGCCTCAAAACCGGGACGGCACGGCGGGTGTTCAAGGAGGGGCAAATGTTCTCGCGCATCCATGTGGACGACATTGCGGGCATCTTGGCGGCAAGCCTCAAGGCCCCCGCCCCAGGCACGGTCTATAATGTGTGCGACAACGAACCGGCACCGCCCCAAGACGTTGTGGCCTATGCCGCAGAGCTTTTAGGGGTCGAGCCGCCGCCTTTAGTCCCGCTCGAAGAGGCGGACCTCTCGCCAATGGGGCGGAGCTTTTATGCGGAAAACAAAAAGGTCCGCAACGACCGGCTTCAGGACGCGCTTGGATATTCGCTCCTCTATCCAACGTACCGGGAGGGCTTGCAGGCCCTCCTTAAGACCTTGCAATAGATCAAGCAGACGCAAGCTCGATCAGTTGTCTGAAATCGTCTTCCCCGGTCTCCGGGTTGAGGATCACCGCCCGTAAATAAAGGGTGCCATCCCAGCTTCTGGACAGGCTAAACCAGGGCGCAACCTCATGTGTGTTGGTTTGCGTTACGCTGGCATGGAGCGCCTCGAGGGCCTTTTCCCGGCCGATAAAATCGGTCCGCTGAAAAACTTGGATCGAGAGATCGGGCTGGTGCACTGGGCGCAAGCGGTTTGCGCGGTGAAGCATGCGGTTAAGCTCTTGCGCGGCCTCAAGGGTTGCGTCGATCCAGGCGCCCATCTGGCGCGTTCCAACGACTTGCAATGTGACCCAAAGCGTGACGGCATCGGCCCGGCGCGAGCCCTGCAGCCCCCATGCCCCCCGATGCTCTTCCCCCATGGCGCTATAGGGCATCGTGTTTTTCAGAACACGGTCGAAAATACGGCGGTCACGGAACAACGCCATTGCCGATAGGCGCGGCACATAAAGCCATTTCTGAGGCCCGAAGATCACCGAATCCGCCTCGCCAAGCCCCTGCAACCGGCGTTTTGCAGCCGCGCTAAACGCCAGCGCGCCGCCATAAACCGCATCCACATGCAGCCAGGCACCCACGGCCCGAGCCTCGCGGGCAATCGCCGGCAAATCATCGAGAGCGCCGAACAGGGTATTGCCGCAAATCGCAACGACAATCGGCCTTTCGGAAGGATGGGCGCGCAGCGCATCGCGCAAGGCGTCCACGTCCATACGACCTTGGCGATCGTGGGCCACGAGGACGATTTGCTTCTTTCCCAGCCCGAGAACGGCGGCCGCTCTCGTAATGGAGTTATGCACCGCCGCCGTGCAGAAAATCCGAACGCCCGGCCGCGCCTCCGGATCGGCGTAGCCCCCGCAGGCGGCAAAGAGGGCCGTGAGATTGGCGATGGACCCACCGCTTGTAAAAACACCGGCGGCCTCGGGGGGAAATCCGATGCGTTGGGCACAATCGGCAATCAGCAGTTCTTCCACCGCGCTGGCAAAAGGCGCGAGCTCTCGGAATAGGGGATTGTTGTCAAGCGCCGAGACCACGGCATCGGTGAGCGCCGCGGCCGGATGGGTCACGGTGTCCATATGGCCCATCATGCCCGTGCCGCCGAGATGGGTCGCTCCTCGCGCAACCGTGTCCCAGAGGGACGCAAGCGCGCCCATGCCCAGCCCCTCCTCAGGGACCGGGAGCGGTTCCGGCACCGCATCGGGGAACGCGCGGCGAGGCTGGTAGACCTGCCTCAGCAACGCCTCAAGAGCTTGGGTTATCTCATTGTCTAGGGAATGCATGCGGCAGGGTTTTCGTGGCCAACGTCCATGTGCCTCTCAGGAGCGCGGGACGATGGCCGAATTACCCGGCAAAATCAAAGGGAACAGGACCGGATGGTGACGCGGCGCCAAGGACGAAG
>JBCDJA010000152.1:0-6302 GCA_038748465.1 Pseudomonadota bacterium | reverse complement strand
GCGGCAATGCTGGCCCCCAATCGCTCGATCAGGGAGATGGCAGCAAGCGCCGTCCCGCCGGTTGCGATAAGGTCGTCCAGCACAAGCACCTTGCCTCCCTCGCCCACCGCATCGGTGTGCACCTCCAGACGGTCGGTGCCATATTCGAGGTCATAGTCCTCGCCGATCACCTCAGCCGGTAATTTGCCTTGCTTGCGGATGGGGACAAAGGGAACCTTGAGGTGGTGCGCTAGGGCCCCGCCGAGAATGAATCCCCGCGCCTCAATCCCTGCAATATGGCTGACGGCAAGCCCTTCCGTATGGGATGCAAATAGGCCAATCGTTTTCGCAAACGCATCGCCGTGGCCCATAAGGGTCGTGATGTCCCTGAACTGAATACCCGGTTTAGGATAATCCGGGATGGTCCGAATGAACTGGGTAAGGCCGTGGGGGTCGGTCATGTTATGCGTCCGCTTGTGCGACATACCGGGCCAGGATCGCCTCCAGCTTATGGGCACGCGCTTTGTCCCACGCCTCCCGCGCCGTGATGAGGGCCGTGTCGAGCACGGTTTCAATGCCCGCAGGGCACTGGGCGCGCTGAGGACCCAGTTTCGGCGCTACCTGCTTAATCAACGATCTTGCATTCTCAGCGTTTCCCAACAGATGCTGGATGACGGTCGAGACCTCCACATTGTCATGATCCGGATGCCAACAATCAAAATCGGTAACCATGGCCACCGTGGCATAGGGCAACTCCGCTTCGCGCGCCAGTTTCGCCTCCGGCATGTTGGTCATGCCGATCACATCGCATCCCCACTCCCGGTACAGATTACTTTCTGCAAGCGATGAGAATTGGGGCCCCTCCATCGCCAGATACGTGCCGCCCCGATGCACGGGAATGTCCGCCTCCCGTGCCGCCGCTTCCAGCGCGTCCCCCAGCCGGGGACAAACGGGGTGAGCCATCGAGACATGGGCCACGAGCCCCTCGCCGAAAAAGCTCTTCTCCCGGGCGAAGGTGCGGTCAATGAACTGGTCGACAATCACAAAGGTGCCGGGCGGCAACGCCTCGCGAAACGATCCACAGGCGGACAAGGACAGAATGTCCGTCACGCCGGCCCGTTTCAGGGCATCGATATTCGCGCGGTAATTGATGCTTGTGGGTGAGTGCACATGCCCCCGACCATGGCGGGGTAGAAACACGAGATCGACCTCACCAAGACGGCCGAAGAGGAGCGCATCGGACGGCTCGCCCCATGGGGTCGTGACCGGCTCCCAGCGCGTCTCGGATAGGCCATCGATCTCGTAAAGTCCGCTGCCCCCGATAACACCAATGACGGACCGGCCGTTGCTCGGCATTGGGGACATTGGGGGCGTTGGGGGCATTGGGGTTTGCGCTGAGGCCATCGATACCCTCTTCCAGATCTGCTCACCCAGCATATCGGTGGGGGCGCGCCGACCCAATAAAAAAGGGACCGGCTGCCCGTGGCGCCGGTCCCCTTCAGAGAGATTTCGATGGGGGCGATTTAGTGGTCCACGTCCGCCCACACTTTTTTGTAGGTCAGGTAGAGAAGACCGGAAAAGATCAGCAGATAAGCCATCGTGATCACCCCGCGACGCTTGCGCTGCTCCAGGTGCGGTTCGGCCGCCCAATGCAGAAAGTTGGTCACGTCATAGGTTATCTGTTGGGCTGTCGCGACGGTTCCGTCCGCATACTCCACCGAGTCATCATAGATGAATTGCGGCATCGCGATCCAACCGCCAGCAAAGTAGGGGTTGTAGTAGAGGGCATCTTTTAGTTCGGTCCCCTCCGGCGGCTCCTCATAGCCCAGCAGCAGCTGATAGATGTATTCAGGACCGCCCTTGCGGGCCTTGGTGATGACCGACAGGTCGGGCGGTAGCGCGCCATTGTTGGCCACGCTTGCCTCAACATCATTTTGGTACGGATTTTTAAACTGATCGGTTGGCAGACCGGGGCGCATGCGAAAGCCCAGCCCATCGTCAGAGAAGATGTTGCCGAACTCGTCGGGGCCGGCGGGGACTTCATAATCGGCGGCAATTGCCTTTACGACCGGGTTGTCGGTCGGGCTGGGAAAGTCTGGGTTGTAAAACGGCCCGCCTTCCTGGCCCAGGTGCCGGTAAGCCAGCAGATTCATGCCATGGCAACTGGCACACACCTCTTTGTACACCTGAAACCCGCGCTGCAGGCTCGCCTCGTCAAAGTGGCCGAAGGTGCCGTTGAACGTGAAAGCCGGTAGCGGAACAGGATTCTGCGGTTCGATCTTCTTTCCGCCAGCGGCCAATGCCGCGCCAGAGAGGGCCGCGCCGGAGAGAGCAAGTACCCCCGCCGCCGCGATGACGATACGTTTCATGGATTTCATCGGCACGGCCTTAAATCTGTCGTTCAGGTTTTTGAGCCGCCGCCCCGGCAGGAACAGCCACGCCGGACCCGCCGATTGCCGCCTCCGCCGTTCGCTTCAGCACCGCTTTGTGGATGCTGTCCGGCACAGGTTTGGGCGTCTCGATGATGCCAAGCAAGGGCAGGATCACCAGGAAGTAGGCGAAGTAATAAACCGTCCCAAGCCGGGCGAGGATTAGCGGCAAGCCTTCAGCCTCTTGGCCGCCAGCCCAACCCAAAACCAGGCAGGCGATGACGAAGAGGAAGAAAAATTGCTTGGCAATCGGCCGGAACTTCAGGGAACGGACCTTGGAGGTGTCAAGCCATGGAAGCACGAACAGGATCAAGATGGACGCAAACATCAGCACCACGCCCATCAGCTTGTCCGGCACGGCCCGCAAGATCGCGTAGAACGGCAAGAGGTACCATTCGGGCACGATGTGGGCTGGCGTCGCGAGCGGGTTCGCCGGGATGTAATTGTCCGAGTGGCCCAAAATGTTCGGGTTAAAGAACACGAAATAGGCAAACAGGATCACGAACACGATGATCGCGAAGCCGTCCTTCACGGTGTAATAGGGGTGGAAGGGCACCGTGTCGGCCTTGCTCTTCACATCGATGCCGAGCGGATTGTTGTTGCCCGGCACATGCAAAGCCCAAATGTGCAAGATCACCACGCCCGCAATCATGAACGGCACCAGATAGTGCAGACTGAAGAAGCGATTGAGGGTCGGATTATCGACAGTGAAGCTTCCCCAAAGCAGGGCCTGGATGGGCTCACCCACAAACGGGATGGCGGCGAAGAGATTGGTGATCACCATCGCGCCCCAATAGCTCATCTGTCCCCACGGCAGCACATAACCAAGGAAGGCCGCTGCCATCATCAACAGGTAGATGACGACACCCAGCATCCACAGCACCTCACGGGGTGCTTTGTACGAGCCATAATAAAGACCGCGGAACATGTGCAGATAGACTGCCAGGAAGAACATCGACGCGCCATTGGCGTGCACATAGCGAATGAGCCAGCCGTGGTTCACATCGCGCATGATGTGCTCCACGCTGCGGAAGGCATAATCAGCGTGCGGCACATAATGCATCGCTAGGATGATCCCCGTGACGATCTGGATCACCAAGCACAGGCTCAAGATACCACCGAAGGTGTACCAATAGTTGAGGTTCTTCGGCGTTGGAAAATCAACGAAGGAGTCGTGCGCGAGCCGAAGGATCGGCATGCGCTGGTCTAACCATTTGGTGAAGCCCGAAGCGGGCTTATAGGTGCTCTCGTGCATGGTCCCTACCCGATTTGGATGGTTGTTTCGTCAAGGAAAATATAGTCCGGCACAACGAGATTGGTTGGAGCCGGCCCTTTGCGGATGCGCCCCGCGGTATCGTAATGCGAACCGTGGCAGGGACAAAACCAGCCGTCATAGTCACCGGCCTCGCCGACCGGAACGCACCCGAGGTGGGTACAGTTTGCCAGCATGACGAGCCACTGCTTTTGCAAGGCCCCGTCCGGACCAGGGCGAACGCGTTCGTCGTCGGTTTCTTTATCTTTTAACGCCGACAACTCCACCGCTTCGGCGGTCTCGATTTCCTCTGCCGTCCGGTGCCGGATGAACACCGGCTTCTTCTGCCACGTTATGACAATTTGCTGGCCTTCTGCGATGGCGGATAGGTCCACATCGGCTTTGGCCAGGGCCCGAACATCGGCGGCGGGGTTCAATTGGTCGATCAATGGCCACACGACACCCCACGCAATTCCGGTCACCCCGAACACGCCGGTGGCGATGTAAAGGAAATCCCGCCGGTCGACGTCATCATCGTCGCCCTCCGGGCCATGGGTCTGCGTTTGTGCCACGTTGCGCTCTCCTTATGTCCTCCGGCCCTCACCGGTAGGATCCCTCTGACATTTGCCAGTAGGACGTCTTGTTTTTTCCTGCTTTGAGCAGGCACCACGCGAAATAGGTCACCCGGCTTGATCCGGCAATTGCCTCGCCCCACCACACAGTGCGGCACGGCGACGCCCCAAACCCACGGGTTTTCCGCCTCACGTCGTCAAAAAAACAACCCTCCCTCGCCTAGCGAGATTTGCTTAACACTTTGACACAAGTTGCGCGAGTGCGCGAAGGGGTCAAGATCATGCTTCGGCTCGCTCTTTTTCAACCGGACATTCCGACAAATACAGGCACGATTCTCCGTCTTGGCGCGTGTCTGGGTGTTCAGGTCGATGTGATCGAGCCGTGCGGCTTTCCCTTCTCCGATCGCGCCCTGCGCCGTGCTGGGCTTGATTACCTTGACCAAGTGCAGCTTGTCCGCCACCCGTCTTGGGCCGAATTCACCCGGTCCGCAGCCGGTACCCGCATCGTTTTGCTGACCACGAAAGCAACGATGTCGTATGTCGATTTTGCGTTCGAAGACGGCGACATTTTGCTGCTGGGCCGCGAAAGCGCGGGCGTGCCAGACTTCGTGCACGACGCGGTCGCTGCACGTGTCGCCATTCCTGTTCGCCCACCGGCGCGGTCTTTAAATGTCGCCGTTGCCGCATCGATGGTCCTTGGCGAGGCGTTACGGCAGACCGGGTTCTAAGCGTCGCTTTAGAGGCAGGGCGGCGCACAAGCCAGCCCATCGCACCGCTTGTCGATTGTGCCGCCAGCCCAAGACGCCCCCCGCAGGAGAACCCGATGACATCCGCCGCTTCCCCCCTTGACCGGCACTCTGCCGACGATTTGCCCCACACCCTGCCGGCCAGCATCACCGAATACAAAGACACGGCACGGGCTTGGTTCCGCTCACTCCGCGATCAGATTTGCACCGCCTTTGAGGGGCTTGAGGACACCTATGCCGGCGCCATGGTCGAGGGGGAGCCCGGGCGGTTCGAACGAACGGCATGGAAACGGGGAAACGGCGAGGCGGATGAAGGCGGCGGCGAGATGTCCCTCATGCAGGGACGCGTCTTTGAAAAAGTCGGTGTGCATATCTCAACCGTACACGGAAATTTTTCTGAGGCGTTTCGTGGCCAAATCCCCGGCGCGGATGAGGACCCGCGCTTTTGGGCGAGCGGAATTTCGTTGATCGCGCACATGCACTCGCCGCGCGTGCCTGCAGTGCATATGAACACGCGCTTTATCGTCACCTCGCGCTGCTGGTTTGGCGGCGGGGCTGACCTAACGCCCGTCCTTGACCGTCGCCGCACCCAGACCGATCCCGATAGCATCGCCTTTCATACGGCCTTCAAATCGACCTGCGATAAGCACCACCCTGACTATTACCCCCGGTTCAAAAAGTGGTGCGATGAATATTTTTGGCTTGAGCACCGTAAGGAGCCGCGCGGGATCGGCGGGATTTTTTACGACTATCTCAATACCGGCGATTTCGATGCCGATTTTAGGTTCACGCGCGATGTGGGCCTAACGTTTCTGGATACCTATCCCAAACTCGTTGGACATCAGATGAACGAGCCTTGGACCGAGGAAGAGCGCGAGGAGCAGCTTGTGCGCCGCGGGCGGTATGCCGAGTACAATTTGCTCTACGACCGGGGAACGAAGTTCGGCCTTATGACCGGGGGCCATGTGCCGGCGATCCTGTCATCCATGCCGCCAGTGGCCAAATGGCCCTGAGGCAGGCGCGCCTCACCCGAGCAATGCCTGCTTCGACAAGGTAAAATCTGACGCGATCCAACGCGCCTCTAAGGCTTTGAGTTTTGCGCCGAGTTCAGGGCCTGGCTCATCCCCGCGAGCGAGTAAGTCAGCACCGCTGACGGGAAAGCTCGGCGGCGAAAAAGCGATTAACGATCGTGCGATCTGCAGATCCTTCTCGGCAATAGGGCCTCTACGGATCGCCTGCAGGAGAAGCGCGGTAATCGCGGTGCTGGGGCCATAGATGTAAGCGGCCGCCCGAGCGTCCCGGTCGCTGAGAAGAGAGCCCTCCG
>JBCDJA010000151.1:0-6334 GCA_038748465.1 Pseudomonadota bacterium | reverse complement strand
GGCCGGGGGTGTGGTGCAAGCGCTGCGCGCGATCCCGGGTGTGCTCGCCGTCGACGAGTTCTGATCGCGCCCGCCCAGAGGCGCCCAGAGGCGCCCAGAGGCCCTAAGGGTGGGCGTCCGACCAAAGGCCCACATGCGCTGACGCCCGTCAGATCAATGGCACCGTCACGTGGGATCGGGGGCAGATACGACGCGCTAGGGTATGGGGCTGGTAAGAGCGCCTTGTGATCAACCCGCTTGATCAATCTGCGTGACCGAAATGCTGCAGGGTTTGTCGCGATCGCAGAAGCGGTTGGACAGAGAGCGGCCTAACGCTTGAACGGCTTGATAAACTGCGGCTCACGCCCTATACGCTCCCCATCTCTTAAACCACACGCAGGACATCGCCCGCGATGGGTATTCCGGTGCATCGGCTTGCCGATGTTTCGTCCTGCGGCGGCCGAACCGGAAAAGGAGCGAACTCATGTCTGACCTGCCGCATTTCACGATGCGCCAGCTCCTCGAAGCTGGCGTTCATTTTGGTCATCAGACCCACCGCTGGAACCCCCGGATGGAGCGCTTTATCTTCGGCAAGCGCAACAACATCCACATCATCGATCTGGCGCAAACCGTGCCCCTCCTGCACCAAGCGCTCTTGGCCGTCCGCGATACGGCAGCCGGTGGTGGACGCATTCTGTTTGTCGGCACCAAACGCCAAGCGGCACCGGCGGTGGCCGAGGCCGCGCGTCGGTGCGCGCGATACTATATCAATCACCGCTGGCTCGGCGGCACGCTGACGAACTGGCGCACGATTTCAAACTCAATCAAGCGGCTGCGCTCGCTTGAAGAGACGTTGTCGGCTGAGCGCTCGGGCTTCACCAAGAAAGAGCAACTCTTCCTTACCCGTGAGCGGGACAAGCTTGAGCAATCCCTCGGCGGGATCAAAGAAATGGGCGGCATCCCAAATCTCCTCTTTGTGATCGACACGAACAAAGAGGCCATCGCGATCCAAGAAGCGCGCAAGCTCAAAATCCCGGTGGTGGCTGTGGTCGACACCAATTGCGATCCCGGCGAGATCGATTTTCCGATCCCCGGCAATGACGACGCGGCGCGGGCCATCGGGCTTTATTGCGAACTTGTGTCGAATGCGGTGCTGGCCGGCATTTCGGCAAGCGCCGTGACCGGCGAGGAAGCCGAACCGCTGATGGAGCCCTTGCCCGCCGAGCCGGAAACCGCACCACCGAGCGACGCACCGGCCCCGGCTCAAGCCCCAACCCCAGCCAATGCCCCCGCAGAAGCCGCGGGCACCGCCCCCGCCCAGGAGACGCCGGCCGACGCGGCAGACGGGTCTTCCACCGACACGCAGGAGGCGTCATCGACCCCGGCCTGAGGAGGCCCGGATCGAGCCTTCACGGCCGGACGCCGTAACGCCGGCCCCCCGGGCGCCCGCTTGTTATCGGAGCGCTCGGGCCCTTCGAACTCTAACCAAGTCGGCCTGACCCAGCCCCCGGGTCGCCCGACGGTTCAGAAAAAGGACGAACACCATGGCCGCCATTTCCGCATCGATGGTCAAAGAACTGCGAGATAAAACCGGCGCCGGCATGATGGATTGCAAGGCCGCGCTTGGCGAAACCAACGGCGATATGGAAGCGGCCGTCGATTGGTTGCGCACCAAAGGGCTTGCCAAGGCTGCCAAAAAAGCCGGCCGGGTCGCCGCCGACGGTCTTGTTGCAGCTTTGACCGAAGGCACGGCCGGCGCCCTTGTCGAGATCAATTCCGAAACCGACTTTGTGGCGCGGAACGAGACCTTCCAGGGCCTTGTTAAAACCATCGGCACCGTGGCGCTTACCCAAGGGGGGGATTTCGATGCCACCCGCGGCGCAGCTTTTCCGGGTGCTGATGAAACGGTCGAGGAGCATGTGAAATCCATGGTCGGGACGATCGGTGAAAACCTGTCCTTCCGTCGCTCGGTTGGGCTGTCGGTCAACAAGGGAATTGTTGCCTCCTACGTCCACGGCCAGGTTGTGCCCGATCAGGGAAAAATCGGCGTGCTGGTGGCCCTTGAATCCGAAGCCGATGGCGCGGCCTTGGCCGATTTGGGCCGAAAACTCGCAATGCATGTGGCAGCGGCGGCCCCCTTGGCAGCCCGGGTGGATGAGCTGGACCCGGCCGCAATCGAGCGGGAGAGGGAGGTGCTTGCCCAGCAGGCGCGCGATAGCGGCAAGCCTGAAAACATCATCGATAAAATGGTCCAGGGTCGCCTGCGAAAATTCTATCAGGAGGTGGTGCTGCTCTCGCAAGTCTTTGTGGTGGATCCGGACAATACGGTTGAGCAGGTCATCGAGAACGCCGCGAAGGAGCTGGGCAGCCCGATCAAGCTTGCCGGCTTTGCCCGGTTCGCAATCGGCGAGGGCATTGAAAAAGAAGAAGCGGATTTCGCCGCCGAGGTTTCCGCCGCGGTCAAATCCTAAGGGGCGCCATGGGGCGGGCGCGGCGCGCCGGCTCCTGCTAAGCGTCATCAATTCGAGGTGCGAGGGACCCCAAAGCCATGGCGTATGGCCGCGTTCTTCTGAAAGTCTCCGGCGAAGCGCTGATGGGCGACACGGCCTATGGCATCGACCAGGTGACGGCAGATCGTATCGCCGGGGATATCAAACAAGTCATCGATATGGGCGTAGAGGTGTGCCTCGTGGTGGGCGGGGGCAACATCTTTCGCGGTGTGTCCGGTGCGGCAGGCGGCATGGAGCGGGCGAGCGCCGATTATATGGGTATGCTCGCCACGGTCATGAATGGGCTTGCGTTGCAAAATGCGCTCGAGACCATGGGGGTGCATACCCGGGTGCAATCGGCCATCCCCATGATGTCCGTGTGCGAGCCCTACATTCGGCGCAAAGCCATCCGCCATATGCAAAAAGGCCGTGTCGTCATTTTCGCGGCCGGCACTGGCAATCCGTTTTTCACTACCGACACAGCCGCTGCCCTGCGCGCGGCTGAAATGGGCTGCGATGCCCTGCTCAAAGGTACGAATGTCGACGGCGTTTATTCGGCCGACCCCCGCACAGACAGCTCCGCCACCCGCTACGACCGGCTGACTTACAAGGAGGTGTTGTCCAAGGACCTTAAAGTCATGGACGCGGCGGCCATCAGCGTTTCGCGCGAAAACAACATCCCGATCATCGTTTTTTCCATCCGTCAGGCCGGTGGCTTTGCCGAGGCTTTACGCGGGCAGGGCCCTTGCACCATCATCACCACATAGTCGGCGAGGGGGAAGCGCCCCTGGCCCTCGCCCGGGTTTGGGGGCTTTGCTCGGCAGGGAGCCCCTCCACATGATCGCTCGCCTACCGGCGCGCCAACCGCCACTCCTCGCCCGCTGCCGAGCTAAGGGCTGAGGGCCGCCTCGCAGAGGTCAGATCGCCGCGATAAGAAGGGTAGAAGCCATGGCAGACGATGAATCAGGCATCGACGTAGAAGATCTTGAGCGCCGCATGGGAGGCGCCTTATCGACCCTTAAAGATGAATTTGCGGGCCTGCGCGCCGGACGCGCCTCGGCGAGCATGCTCGAGCCGGTCACGGTCGATGCCTATGGCACACAAATGCCTCTTAGTCAGCTCGGCACCGTCGGCGTGCCAGAGCCGCGGACCCTTTCGGTGCAAATCTGGGATAAGTCGATGGTCGGCCCGGCGGAAAAGGCGATCCGAAATTCCGGCCTTGGGCTCAATCCCTCGGTCGACGGGCAATTAATCCGTGTGCCGATCCCCGAACTGAATGAAGAGCGCCGTGCCGAGTTGTCCAAGATTGCCAGTAAATATGCCGAGCAAGCCCGCATCGCTGTGCGCAATGTGCGCCGTGACGGTCTTGAGAAACTGAAAAAGGCAGAAAAAGACATGCCGATTGGCAAGGATGAGGCGAAAAAAATCGCCGAGGAGATCCAGGGCGTCACGGACAAATTGATCAAACAGATCGATGACGCTTTGGCCTCCAAAGAAAAGGACATCATGCAGGTTTGAAGGCGCGTCGGGGGCCTGGTCCCCGGCAAACCGAGCGCAATGGTGGGAGCAAGGCAAGGGGGATCGGTGTGGCCGAAAGGAAAGCGGAGTGGCGCCGGCCGCGGCCCGGCAAGGGGCAAGCGCACGCCCCCCACGGACAATCCGAGGGCGCGCTGTTTCCCGCCTATGGCTCCGCCCCTGTCGGCCCCCATGGGGCTCTTTTGTTTCGGGCTTGCCCCGTGCCGGCTGGCCGCACACGGCACTTCAACCTTGGAGGGCTTGCCGAGGCTGCCGAGCGGCTTGGCGTCGGACTCCTAAGCCTCATTATCGAGCCTGGCGAGGCCACCCTGGGTGAGCCGTGGCCTGACGGCTTCGTTTCTCCGTTTGTCCGTGGGCTTACCGATGCCCTCGCGGCCGGACATTTGGCGCACGTGCACCTTGCAGGTCAGGTCCCCGCGTGGCTTGACGCGGCGGCCGATGATCGGCTTCGCGCCATGCTGGCAGAGCCCTGCCGTCCTCAGGCCGGGCCCGGCATAAGGCTATGCTTTGCCTATGATCAGCGTCAGGCAATCGTTGAAACGGTGCAAGGCGCTGCCCTTGCTGCTGCGAGAGGCGATCGGCCTTGCGCCGAGGAGAGGGGGAGGGGGCATCAGGCCCGCGGGCCAGACCTCGATACCGCGCTCAGCGCTGCCCTTGGTCCTGACATCGATTATCTCATCGTCTTTGATTCGCGCAGTGCCCGGTTTCCGAGCGCCGTCGTTTGGTCGGCCGCTTATGCGGAATTCGCTTGGCTGGACCGGGCGTGGTATGGCTTCAGCCCCGATGAATTTGAACGGATTGTTGCGTCCTTGCGTGGGCGCGAGCGCCGCTTCGGGGGGCTTGGAACAAGCGCCGAGCCGCCCCATCCGTGACCAACGTGCCGCCCCCAGATCGTCCCCCAATCGGCTCCAGTCCTGCCGGCCCCCCAGGTCGCGGCGAACCGAAGATGCCCATTCTTGCCCGCGTTGCCTCGGCCACGGTGCTCATTCCCCTCGGCTTGGCGACAGCGCATTTTGGCGGGGTGTTTGCCGGCGTGATGCTAAGCGTTCTGGCCGCGTTGATGGCAGTCGAGTGGAACCGATTAATCTTTATGGATCGGTTCGACGGGACAGCGCAAAAGGTCATGGTTGTCTATCTCCTGACCTTTGTTGCGAGCCTGGCGCTCGTGACCCTTAACCGAACCGGCCTTGGCCTTCTTATTTTGTTTTTGGCAATCCCGCTTGTGGTGGGACTCTGCCTCCGGCGGGAAGACAAAATCGTCTGGGCTGTGGCCGGGCTTTTGTATGTCGGGGTGCCTTGCTTGTCGGTTTTGGCGCTGCGTGCCCCAGAACCGGAAGGGGCGCCGTCGCTGTTTTTTATGCTGGCCCTTATTTGGGCGTACGATACCGGCGCCTATCTGGCCGGATCGGTCATCGGCGGACCGAAATTCCTGCCGCGAATTTCCCCCAATAAAACCTGGGCGGGCGTTGCGGGCGGCGTCTCGGCCGGTCTCTTGGTCGCCGGATTGGCCGCGCTTTTGACCCCCAATGCACCTTTTGGCCCGCTTGCCCTTTTGGCCGTGGCGCTTTGCAGCCTTGTCCAGGCCGGCGATCTGTTTGAAAGCTGGGTGAAGCGGCAATTTGGTGTCAAAGATACCGGCCAGCTTATCCCAGGCCACGGGGGTGTCCTCGACCGGCTCGATGGGGCCCTTTTTGTGTTTCCGGTTGCCGCCTTAATCGGCGTGACGACCGGCGTATACGCAGCCGTCTGGGGGGGTGCGGGATGACGGATAGGGCGCGATGACGGGCAAGGCAAACGGGCAATACCCTACGCCCCCTAAAGGCCGCCAACGGCTCAGCGTGCTGGGCTCCACGGGCTCCATCGGCTGCAGCACCCTTGATTTGGTGGACCATTGCCGGCAGTCGGATCAGGGCATTCCGGACTTCGACCTCGTTGCCTTATCGGCGCACAAAAACGTTGGCCGGCTGATTGAGCAGGCCCGCCACCACAAGCCCGAGGTCGCGGTTATTGCCGATCCGGGGGCCTATGGCGCACTGAAAGAGGGGCTCGCCGGGTCTGGGGTGGAGCCTGCGGCCGGGCAAGCGGCGCTTCTCGAGGCGGCATCTCGCGAAGCCGATTGCGTTGTGGCGGGCATTGTCGGCACCGCCGGTTTAGCACCGACCCTCCAAGCCATTGCGCCGGGCGCGCGCCTTGGCCTTGCGAACAAAGAATGCCTTGTGACGGCCGGAGCGCTGTTCCTCAAACGGATTTCCGATCAGGAGGCAACGCTGATCCCGGTCGATTCCGAGCACAGTGCGATCTTCCAGGTGTTTGATTTCGACCGGCCGGAG
>JBCDJA010000150.1:0-6419 GCA_038748465.1 Pseudomonadota bacterium | reverse complement strand
GTCTTGTCGGTGGTCGCCCTCTTGGCCCAAGACCCCGATCCATCGGACGCGGCCATTGCAGAATGGCTCGAGGGCAATTTATGCCGCTGCACGGGCTACACGCCCATCATTGAGGCGGCCCGCACAGCGGCAGCGCGAATGGCTGCATCGCGGCGGCCCGAAACCAAGGCCAGTCCCCGGTGAGCCTCGCGCCGGCGGCTGAGTTTCTGGTGCCCGGGACGCTTGAGGCGGCGCAAGCGAGCCTCGATGCGGATCGCTCGGCATGCCTTATCGCCGGCGGGCAAAGTCTCCTCCCAAGGCTCCGGCGGGACCCGGGTTCGATGCCAGCGCTTATCAGGCTGCCGCCGCTTGCACCTTTGCGCAGCATCGATGTGTCAGACGGTCAGGTCAGCCTGGGCGCGGCTGTCACCCACCGCGATCTCATGCGCTCGGAGGTCCTTGCCCATCACCTCCCGGTGCTTCCCGCCATGGCCAAGACGCTCGGTGATCCGGCGGTTTGGACCTTCGGCACGGTCGGCGGGGTGATCGCCGAGGCCGATCCTCGGGCTGACTATTGGGCGCTCTTCATCGCTCTTGATGCCGTTATTGACACCACCGACGGCGCCCATCGCGCCCTCGAGTATTTTGGGCAACGCCGACCCGGCGCTCGGGCCCGCAACGCGATCGTAACGCGGGTGCACATCCCCCTCCCGCGCGCCGCGGCCTATGAAAAATTTCGGCATCCGACGACCCGGTGGCCGGCTGCGGGGGTGTTCGTTGCCACGCGTCCAGACGGGTTGACCGCGGTCGCTATCGGGGCAGCCGACCAGCCGATCCGGTTCGATCCCCAATCCAAGGCGTTTGCGGCAGATGGGCGGGCCCGCCCCACAACCATCGAAGACTTCCCCAGCGCAAGCTTTAGGCAAGACCCGCTGGCCGACCCGGCATGGCGAGCGCACCTTATTGGCGTGCTGGCGCGCCGCGCGCTTGCCGGGCTAGCATAGGATCAGAGACCTCAGGGCAGAAAGGACCGCACCATGACCGGGCGGGAGGCGGATGTTTTGGAGCAGGCCCAAACCTGGGTGGCCGGCGGCAAGCGGGTTGCTTTGGCGACCGTGGTTTCTACCTGGGGCTCTGCCCCGCGCCCTCTGGGCAGCCAAATGGCCATCGCGGAGACGGGTGATTTTGCCGGCTCGGTCTCCGGCGGATGCGTGGAAGGCGCCGTTATTCACGATGCCATGGCCGTTCTTGCCCAAGGCAGGCCCAAGCTTGTCTCGTTCGGGGTCAGCCATGCGGACGCGTTTGAGGTTGGGCTTGCCTGCGGCGGTGAAATTCAGATCTTCATCGAGCCGGTGGCCGCCGCTTCGGCCGAGCCCCTCAAGGTCCTGAGCGAGAATGGCGCCGGAGACACTTAAACGTCTGATTGCCGCGCGGTCGGAGCGGCAGACCGTCCTCCTCGCGACCCCCCTTGCGGGGGGCAGCGAGCTGGTGATCGACCCGGCCGATGAGAAGGGCCTCGCCGGCCTGTCGCCGCCCTTGCGCGAGGCCGTAGCGAGAGCGGCCGCGACCGATTTCCCCTCGAGGCTTGAGGCGGACGGCGCCCCCTATTTCATTAATGTCTTTTCCCCACCGCCACGGCTCATCGTCATCGGCGCGGTGCATATCGCGCAAGCGCTGATCCCGATGGCGCATCTTGCCGGCTATGACGCTGCGCTGATTGATCCGCGAACGGCCTTCGCCACATCGGCTCGCTTTCCGGGCGCTGCGATCGACACCCGCTGGCCGGATGAGGCCCTCGCCGAGATGCGCCTCGACAGGCGATCGGCGGTCGTTGTCCTAACCCACGACCCAAAGCTCGACGATCCAGCGCTTCATGCAGCACTGAGCAGCGACGCGTTTTACATTGGCGCTCTCGGCAGCCGCAAAACCCACGCAAGGCGGCTTGAGCGCTTGGCCAGCCAAGGCTTTGACGAAGGCAGCCTGAAACGGATCTCTGGGCCCGTTGGCCTGCCCCTCGGAGCCAAGACGCCGGCAGAAATCGCCGTCTCAATCTTGGCCGAAATGACCGGAGCACGGCGCGGTCTGGGCCGGGTGGATTGAGTGGCTATGGGGCACATCGTAGGGGTGTTGTTGTGTGCAGGCGCTTCAAGCCGAATGGGCCGGGCGGATAAATTACTCGCCCCCCTGGGATGCCGGCCGCTTATCGCCCATGCCGCCGAGACGCTCGTCCAAAGTCCGCTCACCTCGCTTGTCGCGGTTCTCCCGCCCGGCGCCGCGGCGCTCAACGAGGCGCTAGATACAGCGGCGCCGCAGATCGCTCGCGTCATCAACCCCGATCCAGCGTCCGGCATCGGCCGCTCCCTCGCGCTTGGGGTGCAAGCCCTCGAAGCCACCAAACCGGACGGTATCGCCGTCTTTCTTGGTGACATGCCTTTTATCCGCCCTCAGACGGTTATGGATCTCGTCGCGGTGTTTCAGGCATCAGATGGGTCTTGCGTTGTGCGGCCAACCTTAAACGGCCAGCCTGGCCACCCAGTCGTATGGCCCGGGCACGCAATCCCCCTACTGAAGACCTTGACCGGAGAGGCCGGCGGTCAATCGCTGCGAAACGAGACGATGTTTGCCTGGCGCGATGTCCAGGTTGCTGACGAGGGCGTGACGTTTGATGTCGACACGCCCGGGTCACTTGCGCAGGCCCGCCGCCGGTTGGCGAAAACGCAGCGCTAGGTAAGGCCGCAGCGCTTGTCGCGCTTGCAGAATTCTGCAAGCTTACGCTCCAGCATCGCGCTACGCGATTTGGATTAGGCTCTGACGGGAGGACACAATGGGGTACAAAATCACCGAGATTGAGGGGATCGGCCCGGCCTATGCGGAGAAATTGGAAGCATGCGGCATCACGACGTCCGACCAGTATCTCGATAAATGCGCAGACCGGAAAGGTCGCGACGAAATTGCTGAAAAGACCGGTATTTCATCGAAGCTTATTCTGCGCTGGGCCAATCAGGCCGACCTGATGCGCATTTCCGGCGTCGGCGAGGAATATGCCGAACTTCTTGAGGCTGCCGGGGTCGACACGGTCAAAGAGCTCAAAATGCGACGGGCAGACAACCTGACCGCGAAAATGGCCGAGGTTAATGAAACCAAAAAGCTTGTTCGTCAGACCCCGTCCGAGAGCGTGGTGACAAAATGGATCGAGCAAGCGAAAGAGATGGAACCGCGCATCTCCCACTGACCGCCCGCGCGGGCTCACGCTGCCTGATCGGTTCGGTCAGCCGATGGCCGCGCAGGGCAAAACTTGGCCCCCATCGCACGGCCTACCGAACGGCGTGACAACCAGTGCCGGGTTTTGCCCCGGTTGGACGCCTCCTCTTAGCATTTAGGAGCATTGACGGGCCGTTTCAGCGCCCGCCAAATGCTCGGCGCGCTTGAGCGTTGGGCACGGCCCCTCCGCTCGGCCAACAATGACAAAGTGGAGGACCTCATGAAGCTCGGAACACTCTCCCTGGCAACCCTTGCCATCGCCGCAACCCTTACAACCGGTGCCATGGCCGCCTGCGATAAGGGCGAGGTGAAAATCAAATTTAGCCACGTCACCAATACCGATAAGCATCCCAAGGGCATTGCCGCCTCGCTCCTGGAGGAACGGGTCAACACCGAGATGGACGGCAAAGCGTGCATGGAGGTTTTTCCCAGCTCGCAGCTATATGACGACAACAAAGTTCTCGAAGCCATGTTGAATGGCGATGTGCAGCTCGCGGCACCCTCTCTTTCAAAATTTGAGAAGTACACGAAGAAATATCGGCTCTTTGACCTGCCGTTTCTGTTCACCGACATCAACGCGGTTGATCGTTTTCAGAACTCAGAAAGCGGCCAGGCCATGAAGGACGCTTTGCAGCGGCGCGGGCTGCAGGGACTGGAGTTTTGGCATAACGGCATGAAGCAACTTTCAGCCGACAGACCGCTTCTCACCCCGGCGGACGCCAAGGGCCTTAAGTTCCGCGTGCAAGCCTCGGACGTGCTCGCAGCCCAGTTTGCCACGCTCGGCGCAAACCCTCAAAAAATGGCGTTTTCGGAGGTGTATGGCTCGCTGCAAACCGGCGTTGTCCATGGCCAGGAAAACACGTGGTCGAACATTTACGGCAAAAAGTTCTTTGAGGTGCAGGACGGCATTACCGAGAGCAATCACGGAATCCTCGATTATCTCGTCGTCACCTCGACCGAGTGGCTCGACTCCCTTGATGAGGATGTGCGCGAACAATTCCTCACTATTTTAAGGGAAGTGACCGAGACGCGTAACGCCGCCTCTGAAGAGGTCAACCAGAAAAACCGTCAGGCCATTATCGATGCTGGCGGCACGGTGCGCACCCTGACGGCCGAGCAGCGCAACGCCTGGGTTGAAGCGATGAAACCGGTGTGGGACCAATTCGAAGACGACATCGGCGCAGACCTGATTGAAGCCGCCCTTGCCTCAAACGAGGCGAGCTGAACCGACTGACACACGCGGGGTGCCGACCAACACGGCATCCCGCCCCCGTCCAGTCTGACATGGCTCCGGCCCCAGACGATCTGCGCAAGCGCCAGATACGCCGCGCAGGCACAGGGAAGGGACAACGCGCATGACCTCTTCACGTGGCCTGCAAAAATCTGTCTTCGACACAATCGAGGAAAATCTAATCGCCCTCACTCTTGGGCTGATGACGCTGATCACCTTCGCCAATGTCGTCGCCCGCTACGGCTTTAACAGCAACATTCTCTGGGCACTTGAGGCGACCGTCTTTTTGTTCGCATGGCTGGTGCTGCTCGGCATGTCCTATGGTGTCAAGCACACCCTGCATATCGGTGTGGATATCGCCACCAAAGCCGCCCCTCCGGCTGTGCGCCGGCCGCTGGCTGTGATCGCGGTGCTGTGCTGTTTGGCTTTCTCCGTGCTTCTCATGATTGGTGCCTGGAACTATTGGACGCCCTTTATCGGCAAACGCGCCTTCCTGGAAACGCAGGATGTGCCGATGCCGGACGCACTTCAATTTTTGTCGGATTGGCTAAACGAGGGTGAACGGTATGAGAATCTGCCGCGCTTCATCCCGTATTTCGCATTGCCGCTGGGATGTGGGCTTTTGCTGCTCCGCTATGTGCAACTCACCTGGCGCGTTATGCGCGGCGAGGTGGACAGCCTGGTTGTAAGCCATGAGGCCGAAGACCCAGAGGACCGGGAACCTGACCGGAGCGATCGCTGATGATTACCGCCGGGCTGTTCCTCCTTATCATCGTTTTGATGATGATCGGTGTACCGATCGCCATCGCCCTCGGCCTGTCCAGCATTCTGTTCTTGGTCGCCTTTTCAGATGGCTCCTTGGCCTCTGTCGCCCAAACCCTCTTCTCGGCCTTTGAGGGACATTATACCCTTCTTGCGATCCCGTTCTTCATCCTCGCCTCCAGCTTTATGTCCACCGGCGGCGTGGCGCGCCGGATCATCCGATTTGCGATTGCCGTTGTGGGGCATTTGCGGGGCGGACTTGCCATCGCCTCGGTGTTCGCCTGCATGATGTTTGCTGCCCTATCGGGCTCCTCCCCTGCCACCGTGGTTGCAATCGGCACCATCGTGATCGCGGGCATGCGGCAAGTGGGATACACAAAGGACTTTGCCGCCGGTGTGATTTCGAATGCCGGCACGCTTGGCATCCTCATCCCTCCCTCGATTGTCATGGTTGTTTACGCCGCTGCGGTTGAGGTCTCGGTCGGCCGGATGTTCCTTGCCGGGATTTTACCCGGGCTCCTTGCCGGCCTTATGTTGATGATCGGCATTTACGTGATTGCCAAAGTGCGCGGCTTGCCGGCCCAGCCTTGGGCCGGTTGGGGCGAGGTGTTTGCCTCGGCACGGGACGCGTTTTGGGGCCTTTTGCTCATCTTTATCATTTTGGGCGGCATTTATGGCGGGGTCTTCACGCCCACCGAGGCAGCGGCAGTCGCGGCGGTTTATGCGTTTCTTATTGCCAATTTCGTGTACCGGGATGTCGGCCCCCTGGCGGGCACGGAGGGCAAACCGATCGCGCTGTGGCAAAACCCGCTCAGCCTCGTGACGGTTTGGTTCCATAAGGACACAAAGGAGACCCTGCTTGAGGCGGGCAAACTGTCCATCATGCTGATGTTCATCATCGCCAATGCCCTGATCCTCAAACATGTCCTAACGGAAGAGCGCATTCCGCAAATGATCACGGCCGCCATGCTGGATTTTGGCCTCGGGCCAATTGCATTCCTCATTGTAGTGAACATTATATTACTCATCGGCGGGCAATTTATGGAACCGTCGGGGCTGCTTGTCATTGTTGCGCCTCTTGTATTTCCGCTGGCGATTGAGCTTGGCATCGACCCCATTCATCTCGGGATCATCATGGTGGTGAACATGGAGATCGGCATGATCACGCCGCCCGTGGGCCTCAATT
>JBCDJA010000149.1:0-6429 GCA_038748465.1 Pseudomonadota bacterium | reverse complement strand
CCACCGTATTCGGGGTCATAGGAGAGGCCGGCCCAGCCGCCTTCGGCAAATTTCTGGTACGCCTCCTTAAAGCCGCTCGGCGTGGTGACAACCCCATCTTTAAGGCTCGCCCCTTCCCGGTCGCCGGACCAATTGAGCGGTGCCAGCACCTCATCGGAAAGCCGCCCCGCCTCCGTCATCACCGCGTCCACAAGATCGGCTGACAAATCGGGAAAAGCCCCGCTGTCTGCCAATCGCTGCATGCCAACGATATGATCGAGGGTGAACTTGATTTGGTTCACGGGTGAGGTAAACGTCATGGCCGCTTCCTGTGTGATGTCTGAGATGCTGGACTTGCTTCTCTTACATTGCGCGAAGACGCAACGGCGGCAACCATTGCGCCCGAATTTTGGTGGAACCGCAAGGCTCGAAGGACCAGGTGTGTGATCGTCGAGGCAACCCCGGAACGCATCAACAAAGCAGCCCGCCACCTGCTTGACGGGGGCCTTGTCGCCTTTCCGACCGAAACCGTGTACGGGCTCGGCGCCGATGCAACGAGCGCCCTCGCAGTCGCAGCAATCTTTGACACCAAGCACCGCCCGCAACTCAACCCGCTCATCGTCCACGGGCCAGATCTAGAGACCGTGGCCCGGCTCGGTGTGATTGAAGGGCCGGCCCTTGCGCTCGCAAAATCGTTCTGGCCAGGGCCGTTGACCCTTGTGGTGCCGCGACGCCCAGCCGCAGGTGTGGCCGATCTCACAACCGCCGGGCTCGACACCGTCGCCTTGCGGGTGCCCGCGCACCCGGTCGCCCAGGCCTTGCTTCGGGCCGCGCAGGTGCCAATCGCGGCCCCAAGCGCCAATGTGTCCGGCGCCATGAGCCCGACAGAGGCCGCCCACGTGCATGACAGTTTCGCTCACCTGCCACCCCGCCAAAGGCCTTGGGTCCTTGATGGCGGCCGCACCCATGTGGGGGTCGAATCGACCATTGTCGGGTTCCGCTCTGGCAAGCCGGTGGTGCTGCGCCCGGGCGGCATCGCCCGAGATGACTTAAGGTCGGTCTGCGGCCCGCTGGCCGCTGCGGTGGCCTCCTCTAAGGTGACGGCACCGGGGCAACTGGCGCGCCATTACGCTCCAAAAACACCCCTGAGGCTGAATGCGCGTGACGTTGCGGCAAACGAAGGGCTGCTTGCTTTCGGCGACCGGCCGCCCACTGGGGCTGCCCGCACGCTAAATTTGTCGGAAGGGGGCCATGTGCGCGAGGCAGCGGCCAACCTATTTGCAGCGTTGCGGGACCTCGATGCGGGCGGCTTTACCGCGATTGCCGTGATGCCGATCCCAATGTCGGGCATCGGGGAGGCGATCAACGACCGCCTGGCCCGGGCTGCAACCCCCGAACACCAGGGCACTCTCGCCTCGGCGCCCCACGCGCTCTAGATGCCGCGATGCCAGCTCCTGCACCTGTCCTTGCTGTGACCTGCTGATGCTACTTGTTCCTGATACAGATGTTTTAAACCGCCTTAAGGATGTGGTGGGCCCGGCCGGTGTGCTGGAGGCACCCGATGATACAGCGCCTTTCCTCGTCGAATGGCGGGACAAATATCAGGGCGCAACGCCGATGGTGCTTCGCCCCTCCAGCACCCAGGAGGTGTCAGAGCTGCTTGCGCTGTGCCACACCCATCGCATCGGCGTTGTGCCCCAGGGCGGAAATACCGGACTTGTGGGGGGCCAAATTCCCGATCGGACGGGCTCGCAATTGGTCCTCAGTTTCTCCCGCATGCGGACAGTCCGCTCGATCGATCCGGACAATGACACCCTGACGGCCGAGGCGGGGGTGACTGTGAGCGAAGCGCAAACAAAAGCCGCGGCCCATGACCGGCTGTTTGCCCTCAGCTTGGCCTCGGAAGGGACAGCGCAAATCGGCGGCGTGCTGGCGACCAATGCGGGGGGGACGAATGTTT
The DNA here is from genome assembly GCA_038748465.1 of Pseudomonadota bacterium. Taxonomy (GTDB): domain Bacteria; phylum Pseudomonadota; class Alphaproteobacteria; order M2410; family M2410; genus JBCDJA01. The sequence continues at coordinate 4,490 of JBCDJA010000149.1, read as the reverse complement.
TGCGCTATGGCAATGCGCGCGATCAGATCCTGGGGCTTGAGGTTGTGCTCCCCGATGGTCGTATCCTGAACGACCTCACGGCCCTTCGCAAAAACAACACCGGCTATGACTTAAAGCATCTTTTCGCCGGCTCGGAAGGCACGTTGGGGGTAATCACAGCCGCGGTATGGCGCTTGTTTCCAGCACCGCAAGGTCGTGCCACCGCGCTTGTCGCCGTCCCGAACCCTGAGGCGGCCGTGCGTTTGCTGGCCCATACCAAAAGGCACGCCGGCGAGCAGGTCTCCGCCTTTGAGCTGATGCCTCGATTTGGCGTGGAGTTGGTGCTGCGCCATCATGAGGGCACAACCGATCCACTTGCGCAGGCCTATCCCTGGTATGTCCTCCTTGAACTGACGGCCGCCGTGGACCGGCCCCTTGAGGCCGACCTCGAAGCGCTGCTTGCCGGGGCCCTTGAGAGCGGCGATGCCCTCGATGCAGCGATTGCGCAAAATGCGCGTCAGCAGACAGAGCTTTGGCGCCTCAGGGAAAATCTATCGGAAGCGCAAAAGCCCGAGGGCGGCAGCATCAAACACGACGTATCGGTGCCGATTTCGCACGTTCCAGCTTTTTTGGCCGAGGCGGATGCCGCCGTCGCCAAGGCCGTGCCCGGCATCCGTCCGTGTGCCTTTGGACACCTTGGCGATGGGAACATCCATTACAATCTCACCGAACCTGAAGGCGCGGACACCGCAGCCTTTCTCGATCGCTGGGAGGCGGTCAACGAGATTGTCCATGATCTCGTGCATCGCTTCGCCGGTTCGATCAGCGCCGAACATGGCCTTGGGCAAATGAAGCGGGATGAGATCCGCCGCTATAAAGATCCGGTGGCGCTTGAGGTGATGCGAAGCCTCAAGGCCGCGCTCGATCCCCACGGCATCATGAACCCCGGAAAGGTGCTTTAAAGGCCTCGGCGCGGCGGCAATGGTCTTGTCACTGAAGGGCCGCTGAGGCCCCAATCACGACTGCGCTGCCGGTATCGACGACCGGTCGCTTAACAAGGGCCGGATGGGCGAGCATGAGCCCGATTGCCCGCTCCTCGTCGATGGATTCTTTTTCGCCAGCATCAAGCCCGCGCCAGGTGGTGCTGCGCGTGTTGAGAAGCGCCTTCCACCCGAGCGCGGCAACCCAGTCGCGTAGCAGGTCTTCCGGCAAGCCGTCAGCCCTCACATCGTGCAAGGTGACGGACTTGCCCGCCGCCTCAAGGGTCTTGATTGCCTTGCGTGTGCCGTCGCAGGCTTTGAGCCCATACACAATAAGGGTCATCTCACGTCATCCTACCTCTTGCCATTGACCGGCGCCCCCGCGCCCGTCCCCTCTTACGGATCCCCTAGAAAGGACCCGCCATGCTCATTGCCCATCTGACCGATCTCCATATCATGCCGGAAGGGGCCAGGGTGCTCGATCGCGTTGACCCGAGTGAGCGCCTGCGCGCTGCGATCGATGCCGTCAACGCGCTAGGCCGGCAACCCGATTTGGTGGTGATTACGGGCGATGTCACGGAAGATGGCACACAAGAGGAATACGCTCGAGCGCTGGATTTGCTAACAGGGCTTAAGGCCCCCTATGTGGCAATCAATGGCAACCACGATGTGCGGCAAGGCTTTTTCGAGGCGTTTGCGCCGCTGGGCTTTTTGGGTCAGGCACGCGATTTCGTTCAATTTACGGTGGATCGCTTCCCGGTACGGATTATTGGCCTTGATTCGACCGTGCATGGCGCCCACCACGCGGCCTTTTGCCCTGATCGGGTGGGCTGGCTTGGCGCCCGATTAGACGAACAGCCAGAGAAACCAACGCTTCTTCTGTTGCACCATCCTCCCGTCCGTACAGGCATCGATTGGATGGACATCCCCGACCGCGATTGGCATGCAGGCTTTGGCGATGTGCTGAAGGGCCGTACAAACGTGCTTGCAGTCCTATCGGGGCACATGCACCGGGCCATTATGGGGACGGCAGGCGGCGTGCCGGTGCATGTTGCGGCCAGCGTGTCCCATCAGCTTGCGCTTGATCTTGACCCCGCCGCCCTTCCCAAGCTTGCCTTCGAGCCGCCCGCCTACATGCTGCATGTCTTTGAAGATGGGGCGCTCGCCTCCCACCATGTCCTGGTGGAGCGCTATGAGGAGGTCGCAGTCTTTACCGACGATCCGGCGCTTTGGGCGCGCACGAAAGACGAGGTGGTGGCCCGGGGCACACTCCCCAAACAAAATGCCGCAGCCTGATCAATCGAAAAGCCCGCGCTCCTTTTGCAGGGGTTCGATCAGCCCTGCATCGTTATGCGCGCCGACCCGCGACATGCGCCGGTCCACCGGCCAGAACTCAAAAAAATCGTCTTCAGGCGGCTGCAAGAGGCCCATCACAGGGGCGGTCGCTTCGTCCGCATGATCAAGCCATTGTGCATAGTCGGCCGGCTGAACAATAATGGGAGCCCGCCCGTGAATGGCCCGCATGGACTCCGGCGCCTCCCCAGTCAAGACGGTGACCGTCACGATGTCAGACCCATCCGGCGCGAGCCACGGCTCCCAGAGGCCCGCAAAGGCAAATGGCCCGCCGCCCGCCTGGCGGAAATACCAGGGCTGTTTCGGCCCCTTCACGCCCGCCGGCTGCGCCTGCCATTCATAAAAGCCATCGGTGGGGACAAGGCAGCGGCGCCGTTTGAACGCGGCGCGAAAACTCGGCTTTTCCGCAACGGTCTCGGAGCGCGCATTGATGAGCGGTTTGTCGGGGGGCTGTTTGGACCAGGACGGAATAAGGCCCCATCGGCCGAAATCGAGCACCCGCCCTTGCCCGGCACCGGGCTCGCTGGCTGCACGATGAAGCCCCTTGCCTTGGTCCAACGTGTCTGACGGGGTGGGCGCGCGGACAAAGGGGATCGCGCTAGTGGGCGCGACGTTGTAATCGGGCTCCAGGTTTGGCAGGGCATTGTCGAAGGCAAGCAGCCTGCGGAAGGCATCGATTGGCGATGTGATTGTGTAGCGGCTGCACATGGCGCGAGCTTAAAAGGCGCGCGGAGGGCAGACAATGGAAACGACCCGGTCAGACATCCAGCCATCGCCGGTGCCTCGGGTCGGTGTCGGCGCGGTTGTCTTCCGAGGCGAGGCGGTGCTGCTGGTCAAACGGGCAAACCCGCCCCTTGCCGGCGAATGGAGCTTGCCCGGAGGCAAGCTCCATTGGGGAGAGCGGTTGACCGATGGCGTGGCGCGCGAGGTGCGGGAGGAGACCGGCATCGAGATCGAGGTGCTGGGACTTGTCGACGTCATCGATGCGATCCTGTCGAATGCAACGGGTGATGTTCAGTATCATTATACGCTTGTGGATTACGCTGCCCTGTGGCGATCGGGAAACCCGGTGGCAGCAAGCGATGCGGCAGAAGCCGCCTTTTTTGAACCGGCGGCGCTGGCGGCCCTCCCGCTTTGGCCACAAACCCGCGCCATGATCGAAAAGGCGAAACCCTATGTCAGGCATCTTCATGGCCCCGACCCGACTTAAGTCAGGCCTTCTGGCCCTTGCCCTCCTTGCAACGCCCCTCACGGCCCAGGCGCAAGAACCAGAGGCGGAAAAGTCCAAAGGCAATTACCAGGCTCAAATGGTTGAGCTGGCCGAGATTCTCGGGCACCTCCACCATCTGCGCCCTTTATGCGTGCAGCGTGAAGATCAGGTCTGGCGCAACCAAATGACCGAGCTCATCCAGCTGGAAAACCCGCCCCGTGAGCGCCGCAACGAGATGATCAAGCAATTCAATGCCGGGTTTGAGGCCGCTCAATCCCAATACCGGTCCTGCAACCAAGCAGCCCAATTGCGCGCCCGTGCGTTAGCGCAAACCGGCGAGCGCCTAACGGCCAATCTTGTCGGCAACATCGCGCTCTAAGTCCTCTGCCGGGTTCGGGGCAACCTCTGTTTAAAATGCGGGCAAACCGCATTAGGCTCACGCTTCGGCTGAGGGGATGCGCACAATGACCACTTATGGCAACGGCGATGAAATGAACGAGGAGCCCAACGAAGCAGGCGGCGAGGAGGCAAAGCGCGTCGCGCTCGATCTGATCCTCGATGCTTGGGATGCCGGCCTCCAGGAGGGGATCGACCCCGAGGTGCTGGCAACGACCGCGATCTTCGCCGCGCTCACTGACATGGTCGACATCTATGGCGCGGAGCCTGTCGCCAAAATGGCCGAAACCCTCCCCAGCCGGATTCGCGATGGGGAGTTTTCGCTGTCCGATGAGGGCGAGGCCTGAGTGCGGGTCCCCTTATCCGGGTAGGACCGCCTCAATGAGGGTCGGCCCAGGACGCGACAGGTACTCCGCAATCGCCCCATTGAACGCCTCGGCGGTCTCGCAGCGGACCGCTTCCACGCCCATCGATTGGGCCAAGTCGGCCCAGCCGATATCCGGATCCCTGAGAGAAAACAGATCCGGCATCCGATTGGGGATCGCTTCCACCCCCACCCGCTGTAACTCGAT
>JBCDJA010000148.1:0-6434 GCA_038748465.1 Pseudomonadota bacterium | reverse complement strand
TCGGGCGGGGCTTTTTCAGGCGGGGCATTCGCGGGCGGGGCGCCGGAGGCCTCATCCGGGCCGTCTTCGACAGCCGACAAATCCACCACCAGAAATCCGCCCCGCAGATCGACCACGGGCACGCCCGCTTGGCTGAACGGGATGAGCTGGGTGCGCGGCGCGCCCGATACATGCACCTCCAAAAGATCGCCGGCGCCGAAATCAAACACCGCCTTCACATGGCCCAGGGTTTTGCCGTCCAAGTCTCGCACCGCAAGCCCGATGAGATCGGCGTGGTAATATTCCTCCTCGCCGGGATCGGGAAGCCGGTCGCGCGGCACATAAAGCCGGGTACCCTTGAGGGCTTCGGCTTCTTCCCGGCTGTTGACCCCGGCAAGGCGCGCAACGAGCCCGCCCTTGGCCGTCCGCGGCCCTTTAACGGCGAAGGAGTGGCGGCCGGCCTCGTCCGATAAGGGCCCGTAGGAGGCAATCGCCATGGGATCCTCTGTAAACGTCTTAAGCCGCACCTCGCCGCGCACGCCAAAGGCGCCGGCAATCGCCGCAACGCATACCCGAGGCGTTTTGCAGCCCTCAGCCATGGGCGGCGACCTCACCTCGCAGCCATGCACGCTTAACCGTCTTACTTGTCAGCATCCTCAGACGGTTCATCCGTAGACGCCTCTTCGGTTGGCGCGTCATCGGCCGGCGCCTCGTCGGCCGCGGGCTCCTCTGCAGCCGCTGAGGCAGCCTCAGCCTCGGCCTTGGACGCTTCCTCAGCAGCTTTGGCATCTTCTTGCTTTTGTTTCTTCTCCTCAATCCGCTCGACCGCCTTTTGACCAGGCTTGCCCTTGTTCGGATTGTTACCGTGCTGCCATTTGACAAGGCCTCGCTCGCTCAAAAAGCGCGCAACCCGGTCGGTCGGCTTGGCCCCTTGGCTGAGCCAATGGCCGGCCCGATCGCTATCGATCACCACCCGGTTTTCCGAATCCTTCGGCAGCCGCGGGTCGTAAGCGCCGATCTTTTCAATGAAGCGGCCATCGCGCGGCGAGCGGGAGTCGGCGACGACGATGCGATAATAGGGCCGCTTTTTGGCCCCGCCGCGAGCCAGCCGAATTTTAAGTGCCATGGGTTCGATCCTTTTTGTCAGTAGGCGCCCTAAAAGGGCAACATTGAGGTGGCTATGGGTGTGTTATTTTTTCCCGGTCGGGCCTGGTAGTCCTGGCAAGCCGCCCTTTTGGGGCGGGCCACCAAGGCCCGGCAAGCCCGATTGCCCTCCAAGCCCGGGCAGACCGCCAGGGGCCCCGGGGCCACCAAGGCCTGGGGGCAGACCGCCGCCGCCAGCCATTTTTTCCAAGGCCGCCATGTCGGGCATGCCGCGCATTTTGCCGCCCTTGCCCATCTTGCCGACCTTTTTCATCATATCGGCCATTTGCTTGTGCATTTTGAGCAAGCGGTTGACCTCCTGAACTTCCGTACCGGATCCTTTCGCAATTCGGCGTTTGCGCGAGGCATTAATCACCTTGGGGCTACGCCGCTCCTTACGCGTCATCGACCCGATAATCGCCTCCTGGCGCTTGAGCACCGTCTCGTCGAGGTTGGCTTCCGCCATCTGATTTTTGATCTTTCCGACCCCGGGAAGCATTCCGAGGATGCCCTGCATACCCCCCATTTTGCGCATCTGGCCAAACTGCTCAGCCATGTCCTCCAGGTCGAAGTCGCCTTTTTTCATCTTCTTGGCGAGCTTCTCGGCCTGTTTGGTATCGATGGTCTCGGCGGCCTTTTCCACCAAGCTAACGACATCGCCCATGCCAAGAATGCGTCCGGCGACACGCTCTGCATGGAAATCTTCAAGCGCGTCCATCTTCTCGCCGACACCGAGAAGCTTGATCGGGCATCCCGTCACCGCCCGCATACTGAGGGCCGCACCGCCACGACCGTCCCCGTCGACCCGGGTCAGGACAATTCCAGAAAGCGTGAGGCGTTTGTTGAAGGCATCGGCCGTGTTCACCGCATCTTGGCCCGTCAGCGCATCGGCCACGAGCAACACCTCGTGGGGTTGCATCTCCCCGGCGATGCTGGAGGCTTCGTTCATCATCGCCTCATCGAGGGTGATCCGGCCGGCGGTATCGAGCATCACGACGTCAAAGCCCTGCAGCCTGCCCGCCTCAACCGCGCGGCGCGCGATGGCGAGGGGTTGCTGACCGTCGATAATCGGGAGCGTTGCAACCTCGACCTGCTCGCCCAGAACCTTCAATTGTTCCTGGGCCGCGGGCCGGTAGACATCGAGCGAGGCCATAAGAACCTTTTTGCGGTGCTTTTCCTTGAGGCGCTTGGCGAGCTTGGCGGTGGTGGTGGTCTTCCCCGAGCCCTGGAGGCCCACCATCATCAGCACCGAGGGGGGACCGGCATCGATCATCAAGGGCGCAGGCTCTGGCTCGGCGCCCGGAATCCCCCCGAGCATCTCCACGAGGTTGTCGTGGACGATTTTCACAACCTGCTGGCCGGGGGTGACCGATCGCAGGACCTCCTTGCCGACGGCCCGCTCCTTCACCTTGCCGATGAACTCCTTCACGACCGGCAGCGCGACATCCGCCTCCAGGAGCGCCACGCGCACTTCCCGCAAAGCCTTTGTCACGTCCTGCTCGTTCAGAGCCCCTTGGCGGGTCAATCCTTCAAAGACGCCGCTGAGCCGGTCTTGCAGGGTTTCAAACATGGAAAGGCCCCTCTTTATCGGTGCTTCGGTTCGGCGGGCACCCATTGGGTCGCAAACGGGTAAGCGCGCCAGGGGGCGAGCCTTCGCTGCCTGGCGGAGATCTGACGCCCGATGCGCCACACCTGGACCGTTGTCGTCGTCGGTTAAGAGCGCGCACTAAGCCCGAGCGATGCTGCGCGGTCAAGCGGCGGCGCGGCGAGAGCGCCTTCGTCACAAGTCTTTTAGGTGACATTTGATACGGACTTCTGACCGTGGCCAGGTGGGGTCATGAACACCCCAACCCATATGCTCGTCGGGGCGGCGCTGCTTGCCAAACCGGGAGCGTTGCAACGCAATCGCGCGGTGCTCATCGGGGCGCTGGTGCCCGATGCCTTGCTCTTCGTGATGTTCGGCTGGTCGGTGGCTCTGGGCCGCCCCCAGGCTGAGATCTGGGGGAGCACCTATTTCGATCCGGGGTGGCAAGCGCTCTTTGCAATCGGCAATTCCATCCCGCTCCTTGCCGTCCTCTCGCTCATTGCTTGGCGGCTCGGATCGCCCGTCGCCCTCGGGCTCAGCTTATCGGCGCTGCTCCACGCGGCGTTTGATTTCCCTCTGCACGCGGATGACGCGCACATGCATTTTTGGCCGCTGACGGCCTGGCGTTTCGAAAGCCCCGTGTCCTATTGGGACCCGGCCCATTACGGATGGCTCGTCGCGCCGATCGAGGCCTTGGTCGGCTTGGCGTTGATTGTGATCTTGTGGCGACGGTTTAGTCATTGGATCTGGCGGCTGGGGCTGTTGTCCTGCGCCGCGGCCTATGTGCTTGTCCCCGCCTTTTTCCTCATCAATCTCGGTTAGGCAGGCCCGCGAAACGACTAGCGGCAACGGGCTAGAGAGATTGATTGACCGCAATCAAATCGAAACCCTGCTCGAAGGCCTCAGGCGGTTCGGCGCCGCCAATCGGGCGCGCGGACAAGCCGATGCCCCGGCGGGCAAGAAAGACCGACAAAAGCCGGGCATGGGTTTCGAGCGCCTCTGCCTTGTCCGGCTTGGCAAACCAGCGAAGCAGCGCCCCGCTCAGATCATAACGCCCTTGCTGAACGGCCGCGACGAGGCGGACAAGGATCACCTCATCCCCGGTCAGCCAAGAACAGCAAATCGGATAGTGACGCACGGTGCGCCGGGCGCTGCGCCCCGACCACAAAAGGTAGTTGGACAGGAGCGAGAGGCCCTCGACCGCATCTTCCTTGCCGAAACGGCGCTCAAACTCATAGCCGAGATAGGCGACACCGAGATCGCCAAAGAGGAACCGCCTGAGCGACCACACTAAAAACCGCTCGTCTTCGTCGAGTTCGCTCATCTTGAGGCGGTGACCGCCATCAGTGTCGCTATCGCACATGTAAGGCCCCTTCGGATGCACCCGATTATTGTCGCACTGGTATCGGGCTATTGCAAATCATTCGCATTAGCAAACGATAGCTGTGCGCGCGATGTCGCACCGAAAAGGGTTAAGATAACTTTGAGGCGTTCGTTCAAGCGCGCGCCGGGCCGTTTAGAAACCGATAAACATCTGAAATCACGACCGAGCCGTCGCCGACCGAAGCGGCAACCCGCTTGATCGACCCGGAGCGCACATCGCCGACGGTAAAGACGCCAGGCAAGCTGGTTTCAAAGCGCGACCGGCCCGGGCCCGCGGCCTCTCCGGTGAGCACAAAGCCCTTCTCGTCAAGGGCCAACACGCCATGAAGCCATTCGGTGTGAGGCGCAGCGCCGATCATCAGGAAGACAGCACGGGTGGCACGGGTTTCTACGGTTCCGGTTGCGTTGTTGCGCAGGGCAATTGCGTCAAGCCGGCGCTCCCCCACCAGGTCGACAATCTCCGAGCCGGCGTGGAGGGTAATGCGCGGATCGCTCTCCAGGCGCCTGATCAGGTAGTCGGACATGGAATGGGCAAGCGATTTGCCGCGGATCACCACATGGACATGGCTGGCGTGGCGCGACAGAAACATCGCCGCCTGCCCGGCAGAATTACCGCCCCCGACAACATAAGCTTCCGTCCCCTGACAGAATTGGCTTTCAAGCTCGGTTGCCGCGTAATACACCCCGGCATTTTCAAATTCGGCAAGCCGGTTGAGGGGTAAGCGTCGATATTGCACGCCGCAGGCCAGCACCACAGCGCGCGATTTGAGGCAGGCCCCGTCATCCAGCTCCACCGCAAAACCACCCGCCTCCTGGCGAAGCGACACCGCACGGCGGGGCACCGCAAAGCGCGCGCCGAATTTAATCGCCTGGACCCTGCCCCGATAGGTCAGGTCATCGCCGGAAATACCGAGCGGGAAGCCCATGTAATTCTCGATGCGCGAGGAGGTGCTGGCCTGGCCGCCCACCGCCACGTCCTCGACCACCACCGTCGAAAGCCCCTCGGACGCGCCGTAAACCGCTGCGGCGATCCCGCCCGGTCCGGCGCCGATAATCGTCAGGTCCACCCGGTCTGTCACGTCGATCGCCAGATCAAGGCCAAAGGCGCAGGCGATGGCGACATTGGTTGGGTTCTCTAAAACGCTCTCGCTGCGGATAATCGCGCTGACTGGATTGACCTGCAGCCCGAAGCGCGAAACCAAGTCCTGACCTTCCGCGCTTGCACCATCTACACAACGGTGGGGGATGCGACTGCGCGTGGCGAACAGATTGAGCCGCTGCAACGGCGCGGCCTCAATATCGCCCACCAGCGTTAACAGCCCAGTGGAGGTGATCATCAGAACATCGAGCCGAGCACGGAAAGAACTGATGACCGAATCGGCGATCTCGGGCACGGTGGCCACGGCCTGCATCAGCCCGTTGCGGCACACACCCAAAACCCGGCCCGGCGTCGTCATACGGCACGACAAAAGCGCCCGCTGGCCGGTAAGCTGGCCGATCTCCCCCAAAAGAGCGCCATCGCTTGCAACGCCCTTGTGACCTTCCTCATTGTGCGGATCGAAAATCTCGGCCGAGCCTTCTAAGATCACGCAAAACTCATCCACGCGCTCGCCGGAGGAAAACAGATAATCGCCCGGCTTTACATCGAATTCACGCCCCAGAGGCCGAAGCGCATCAATCTGCTGTGTGCTGAGTGCCTGGAAGGCCTCCCGCGCCAGATCATCGGAAATTTCATGGCCGCTAAGCGTGCGGTACACCATGGCATGCGCTTTCCTCTGTTGTGGAAGAGCCTGCGCGGGCCTAAGGCCCGTCAGAGCGTGATCACGATCCCTTCCTCGGCGGGGCGTTTGCCGTTGAGGACCCCCTCATAAACCGCCTCAAGGCTGGAAAGCCCGGCAAGCTCGTTGATCGCCATCCAGCGTTGGCTGTCTTGGAAGGATCGCTGCAGAAACGCCCCGGACTTATCAAAAAAGCCCTGGGTGCCCCAGTCGGCCATCCGCTTGTCGATGTGATCGGGCACGAAAAAAAACGTGCTCCGCTCGGCGATGATATCGGCGTGGGTTGGCCCCTGCTCCCAATGGGTGAGTCCCACACCGACGCTTTTTTGAAGGTTTGCACCAAGGCGTTTTTGCAGCGCGCCCAGCAAGGGGCCGTATCCAGCCAAGACCACAATCAAGGTAGGGAGCGATGCATAGATAGCCTCAACCGCGTCATAGGTCATCGCCCGGTCATAAAGCTCAAGCCCTTCGACAAAAGCCTTGTTACGCGCCGAGGTGAGCCCAATCGTCGTCGGCGCGTCGGCATCATCCTTTAAGGCAAAGGCAAGTCCGGTGCTGGTTTTGCT
>JBCDJA010000147.1:0-6441 GCA_038748465.1 Pseudomonadota bacterium | reverse complement strand
CGTTGGAAGGGCGGGTTGTCCCGCGCACATCACTCCGTATGCCGTCTAATAAGCAATCGCTGTGCCAGAATGAGATGCTGGCCAAAACCCGCATTTTCCGTAGGGGAAACCAGCGTATGACGGCAACAAGACTGCCTAGGCGGTCACCGCACGGGCGTTTGCCTGCCCTCTCACAGGCAGCGTGCCTTCCAGGAAGGCCTTCAAGACGCGCACAGCCCGCTGACCTGTGGTATGCCTTTGCCTCTGGAGGGGCCTTGCTGCGGTGGCGCGTGCATCTGCATCGTTTGCGTCCCTCATCGCCGCCTCAAAGGTGCGGCACGGGCCAAGCCCGCCTTGCCGCCAGCCCTATCCCAAGAGCAAAGGAGCGCACCCATGGAGCATCTTAAAGTTTCGGTATCAGACCGGGTTGCAACCCTCACCATGGCGCGTCCAGACGCCCTTAACGCGTTTATCCCTCCGCTCTTGCGGGAGCTGATGGACGCGATTGACGGTTTGGCGTCCTCGCAGGAGGTGGGCTGTGTGGTGCTGGAGGGCGAGGGGCGGGCCTTCTCGGCCGGTGTCGATCTCAAAATGCTTCAATCGGCGTCTTTTGAAGCCGGCCGGGTCGATGGCATCTTTGAGGGTGAGCCGTTTGAGGTGATTGACCGGATAAGGCATTGCCCGTTGCCCTTCATCGCCAAGGTGCATGGCTTTTGCTTTACCGGCGCGCTTGAAATGGCTCTTCATTGCGATTTTATTCTGACGACTGAGGACACAAAATTCGGCGATACCCATGCCAAGTTCGGCGTGCGCCCCAGTTGGGGCATGAGCCAAAATCTTGCGCGTGCCGTGGGGGTGCGCAGAGCCCGTGAATTGTCCTTCACCGCTGCCTCCTTCTCAGGCACCGAGGCCGCCGCATGGGGGCTTGCAAATGCTGCCTTCCCCGATAAAGCAACCCTTGATGCCGAGACCGCGCGGCGGGCCCAGCAAATCGCCGCCAACAGCCCCGGCATCATCAAGGCGTATAAAGATCTTTATCGTCTGCATGAGGAAAACAAACCTCTAGAGACGGCGCTTCAGGAAGAAGTCGCCCGGGACTATCCCTTTATCGACGACACCGGGAAACGGCTTGCGACGTTCGGCCAATAGGCTGGTCACGCCCTGTGCCTGGCTTGCGCGCCCCGAGGGGCCAACCTCTGCAAAGCCCCTTGCTTAGAGCCAATCACTGCGCCACAACGGCCCCATGAACAATCGCGACCGCATTTTGGACATGAGCCTTGCCCTTATGAATGAGGAGGGGGCACGGGCCGTTGGCACGACCCGCATTGCTGAGGCCCTGGGGATCAGCCCTGGCAATCTCTATTACCACTTCAAGAACCGAGAGGAGATCGTCCGTATTCTGTTTGGGGATATGGAGGAAGAGGTGCGCGCGGCCCTCAGCCTGGAGCCCAATGACGCGATCACGAATGAGCGGTTCGCAGGCTTTTATCTCGGCGCCTTTCGGGTGCAGTGGAAGTATCGCTTTTTCTTTGGCAGCCTTTTGCAGCTCCTGCGCCTCGATGAGGAACTTGCGGTGCGCTATCGCAGCCTGCAAGCCTGGTCGATCGCGCAGATTGAGTCGATTGTTCGCCAGATGGAGGTGTCTGGCGGGCAGGTCGCACGGCCGATCACGGAGGCGCAAACCCGGTCGATCGCCCTTAATATGTGGCTCCTCTACATGAATTGGATCCGTCATTTGCAAATCTCCGGGCGCGGGGATTTGACCGAGGCGGACATGGCGGCCGGCGTTGAGCAGATCTTCGATGTGTTGGCGCCCTATCTGGAGCCGACCTTCGAGGCGAAAACCCGGGCCGTCCTTCGCGCCGCTGGCGCAAGTTAGACCGTCTGTCGCGAATTAGACCGGCTGGAAACCAATGACGGTGCTAGCGACGCCGCGCGCGGGCGGACAGGCGCCGGGCATTGGCTTTCGCGCGCCGGCTTGCGGGCCGCGCCGCGGCGACCGGCACGGCGGTCGAGGCCTTGGCCAGCATGGCCGCATTCAAGCGCATCATCTCAAGGCTTACCGCCCAATAGCTCTCCCAGGCGGCTGCCATTTTCTCGGTCACCATGCGGGTCATTTCCGCCTGGTGCTTCGGCGATGGTCTCGCAACATGGGCCCAGATCATCGGTGTGCGGTACCAAATCGTTTTGGCCGAGGCGCCATAAAGCTCGGCGTACACCTTGTGAAGGCCAACCCAGTCTTTCAGTGAGGGGGTCATGGCGCGTGTTCCTTTGCGTGTGCCATACCGTGCCACTTAGGCGATTGTGTATTCAGCAAGGTCGGGTGAGCGCATCTCGCGCCGGAAGCGAAGCGTGGAATGGGGCCATAAGGTATAGTTGCGCCCCTTCTCATCCTTGTACCAACTTTTGCATCCGCTGTCCCAGATCGTGTCGCTTAAGGAGGCTTGCACGTCTTCGTTAAAGCGGTCAGAGGCCTCGCTGCGCACCTCAATGGAGCGGGCGTCCCGAGCTTTGACCGCTTGGATGCAATGCAAGATGTACCGGGCCTGCGCCTCGATCATAACGATGACCGAGTTATGCCCCAGGCCGCTATTGGGGCCCATCAGGAAAAACAGATTGGGAAAGCCGGCGACGGCAACGCTCCGATGGGCGCTGACGCCATCCGCCCACGTCTCGAAAATCGATTGCCCGTCCCGCCCATGGATCGCGAAAGGGGGCTCCAGGCCAAAGGGATGAAAGCCGGTGGCAAGAATGAGGGTATCGACCGCATGGCGCGTGCCATTGGCCATGCGGATGCCCTCCGGCTCGATGGCGGCAATGGGGGTTGTTTCTAGGGTGACGTTTGGCTGTTGCAGGGCCGGATAAAAATCATCAGACAAAAGAATACGCTTGCAACCGGGCGGATAATCGGGGGTCAGGGCCGCCCGAAGCGCGGGGTCTTTCACCGATTTCTCAAGGTGTGTATCAAGCCAACGCCGCGCCATCTTGCGCATGGGATGGCCTTTCTTGAAGGCGGGGAAACGCGATTCGAGGTTCAAATAAAGCCCACCGCGCACGAGCCGTTGTAGCCCCGGCACAGTCTTGAAGGCTGACTTGACCCACGCCGCATTGGGGGTATCGCCGCGGGGAAGGATCCAATTTGCCGTGCGCTGAAAAAGCGTCACATGGCCAGCCTGCGGCTGAATGCGCGGCAAGATCTGCACGGCGCTCGCCGCACTGCCGATCAGGCCAATCCGCCGGCCCGTCAGATCATGGGTGTGGTTCCATTCCGCCGAATGAAACGTCGTTCCCGCGAAGTCCTCAAGACCTAGAATATCTGGGATGTTTGGCGTGTGGAGCCCGCCCATCCCAGCAATCACAAAATCGGCGTGTATCTGCTCGCCGGTTGTGGTCCTCAGCGTCCAGCCCGTGTCATCATAGGCGAGCGTTTCAATTTCCGTGTTGAACCGAATATGGCGCGCCAAATCGAACGCCTCGACGACACGCTTTGTGTACGCCCAAATCTCATCGCCGCCAGCGAAGGTCTTGCTCCAGTTCGGGTTGAGGGCGAAGGAGAACGAGTACACCTGGGACGGAACATCACAGGCAACGCCCGGATAGGTGTTCTCGCGCCAGGTGCCGCCCACCTCGTTCGCCTTTTCATAGAGGGTGACATCCTCAAAGCCGGCTTGTTTGAGGAAGATGCCCATACAAAGGCCCGACAGGCCGGCACCGATCACGGCAATGCGGGGGCTGTTGCCACCGGCTTGCGCGCTCTTTGTCTTCAAGGCGCCGCCCGGTTGTGGGGGCGATTTCATATCCATGGCGTCAAAACAAGGGCGCGTGCGGGCGGGCCCTTGCCTCCAGGCGAGTGCTTTTGGTGAGCAGCGATAACCCGGAGTGTAAAGACGCCGCCCCAGCCGCGCAAGCGCCCCCGGCGTGCCCTAGATGGCTCAGGCGGGGAGGGCTGCGCCCTTGGCCCGGTGGCGGGGCACCGCGTGATAGGTGAGGAGGTTGGTGGGCCCTTCGCCGGGAAGGGCGTAAAGGTCCATGGGCCCAAGCTCCGAGGCGAGGAAGAAGGGGATCTCCCACAGATGGTCCGGCAGGCCGCAGGCGGCCACGGTTACCACCGGGCGCTGGCGGCGTAGCACAGACCGCGCGCCAATCAACGCTTCGCCCGTGTTCTCCCCTAAGTCGAGCACCAAATGGTCGATGCCCTCGCGCACCACATGGACGCTCAGCCGGTCAATCGTATCGCAGGGCACCAGGTCGCCAAGACCGGCACGGGCTTGGTGATCGGTATACCAATACCGGATGCCGGGCCCGGTGCTGGGGGCGGCATGCAGATATGTGATGTCGAGGGTCTCAGCGGCTGGAGGGTTGGATTTAAGAGCAATCAGGCGTTCCAGGGAGGCCTCGGCCACAATGATGCGCCCCTCGTCCGTATGCGGCGCCAGGCTTTCTAAGAGGGCGGGTGTCCGCTCGCCGGCACTGACGAAACGGGTGCGCGCCGCGGGTAAGGGCGCAGGCGGACGATCAAGCCGGTCGATGTCGCTCCGCGCCAGGTCCATGGCCGCGAATTGGCGCAAGGTGAGGTCGAAAAGCCGCGTCGAGGCCGGCGTTGCGAAAAGCCGCCGAACCTCATCGATCTTGTCCGGCGAATAGCCCGGCCAGCCGCCCAAATAGTGCCCAGCGAGGTCAGGGATCACGAGGGGGAAAATGCGCGATGCGGAAATGCCGAGCGTTCCACGCAAGGCGGCCAGGGCTGGGCCCGCCTCAAAGCTTCCCAGCATGAAGCCAACCGGGCTTTCGGCAAGTCGCGACACCCGAGGCAGGGACAACGGCAACAGCTCGGCCGGGGCGTGCCGGCGGGTCTCGGGATCGGGATCGAAAAAGCCGAGAACCTCTTTTCCCTGGCCCCACAAATAATCGTGCGCCGCTTCCGCCCAGGGGCTCGTGCCGCAGAGCACAAAGCTGTCGAAGGATAACAACTCCGTGAGGCCGCGCGGGCTCGCGTCATTGGCGACCGGTGGGCACCAGGGGGCTGCCGGATTGTGCCGGCACCGGGCGATCGGGTCAGAGAACAGCGGTAAAATCCCATCCATCTGAAGACGCTAGGGAGCCGCCTGTTAAAAATTCCTTAGTCGGGGTGGCTGGCTGCGCGGAGGGCGGGGGCTTGGTTGCCCGATCATCGGCGATACCGTGATGGGCGCACCTATCTGGCGTCATGCGCGGTGTGCTATTTCACTTTCCATTGCATAACCTCGCGACCCTGCGGCAGACTGGGGCTAAGCGTCTGCGACAGGGCGCGGCACGTACGAGCAAGATTTCTTATCCAGGAGGATTTTCCCATGGCTGACTTTACGATCCACACGAAAGACACCGTGCCCGAAGACGGCAAAGAGACGCTCGACGCGATCGCGAAAACCTATGGGTTTGTTCCCAATCTGCTCGGCGGCCTTGCCGAGGCGCCGCCTGTTGCCAAGGCCTATATGGAAATCACGCTGAATGTCATGGCCGCAAGCCTAAGCCCGGCAGAGCGCCATGTGGCTTGGTTCGCCATCAATGCCTTTCACGAGTGCCATTATTGCATGGCGGCCCATTCGGCGATCGCGACCGGCGAAAAAATCCCCGCCGATGTCATCGAAGCGGCTCGGGCCGGCGGCGGCTATGCCGACGCGAAGCTGCAGGCGATGCATGATTTCGCGGTCAAGATGGTCGAAACCCGGGGCTGGGTCGATGAGGCGGGGGTGCAAGCCTTCCTCGATGCGGGCTTCACCAAGCGCAATGTGCTTGAAGTGGTCCTCATCGCCGCCCACAAGACCTTGTCGAATTACTCCAATCACCTCATGAACACGCCGGTAGACGACGCGTTCGCCCCCTTCGCGTGGGAGGCCAAGCAGGCCGCCGAATAACCGAACCCCACAGCACCGGATAACAAGGGCCGCGGGGCTGACCCCGCGGCCCTTTTCATTGCCGCGATCATGGCAAGCGCATGGAGCTCAGACGCGGGCACGCGTCGCGCTGTGTGGAGGAGATAAGACCCGTGGCACCCACGGCACATCGATCGGCGTTGAAATTGGCGCCCGTGGCCTTTGTGGCCTTGTGGTCGACCGGTTTCATTACGGCCGAATTGGGGACCCGGCACGCGGACCCGCTTACCCTGCTCAGCGTGCGGTTCGCCGTGGCGAGCGTGTTGATCGGCCTTGCAATCCCGCTCATCGGTGGCGCGCCGCCCCGCCGCCCTCGCGATGTGGCCCACCTGTCGGTGGTCGGCGTGTTGCTCCATGGCGGCTATCTGGGGGGCACGTTCTATGCGGTGTTGCTGGGCATGCCGCCGGCAATTGCCGCCCTGATCGTCGGCCTACAGCCTATCTTGACGGCGTTCTTTGTGGGGCCCGTCTTGGGCGAGCGGATGAGCTGGCGCCATGGTGTGGGCCTTGCCCTCGGCTTTGCCGGGATTGCCCTCGTGCTTGCCGGACG
>JBCDJA010000146.1:0-6466 GCA_038748465.1 Pseudomonadota bacterium | reverse complement strand
CCCGCTCATAAATGGTGCCCCGTTTTGTGTCGATCGTACCGAATGTACCCCGCTTGATCAGCCATACGACGCCAAGCAAATCAACAATACCCGCGCCCAGTCGGCCGAAAAACCCGTATTTCGAAACGCCGTGGGTTCGCGCCCGGTCGTTGACCCGAAACTGCATCACCTCCCAGCCGGCGCGCCGGACAAGCGCCGGGAGGAATCTGTGCATGCCGTCGAAAAAAGGCACGGCACGGAAGGCCTCAGTACGGATCATTTTAAACCCGCATCCGGTGTCGGGCGTGCCATCGCTTAGGAGCGTTCGACGCACGGCATTTGCGATGCGTGAAGAGAGCATCTTGACCGCGCCATCGTTCCGGCGGTTGCGTTGACCGGCGACAATGCCGAGCCGATCGGGCGGCGCTGGCACAAACACCTCCTGCCACAATTTGGCAACGTCTGCGGGGTCGTTTTGCCGGTCGCCGTCCAGCATTTGCACCCAGGGCGTTCGCACGTGATTGAGCGCACTCCAAAGCGCCGCGCTTTTGCCCGACCGCGCGCGATGAAACAGCGTGCGCACGGCCTGGTTACGCTGGGCCGCGAGGGCCATTTCCTCAGCGGTTTTGTCCGAGGACCCATCGTCGATCAGCAGAATTTCATGGGCCACGATCCCATCAAGCGCCGCTGAAATTTCCTCAATCAGCGGGAGGATGTTGCCTGCTTCGTTGTAGAGGGGCACCACGATCGTGAGGGGGGCTTGGGCCTGCGATCCATCGTCAGCGGGGCTAAGAGGCAGCACGTCGGTCATCGCACGCTTGGTCCCTTGGGGTCCATGGCAACGGGGCGGCTGGGCCCTGACGGGACGGTCCGCAACGCGTTCAACTGTGTTTGGCCGGCCCTTCGGGAAGTGGCTTGGCCAGGAGGGATGTTCCTAAGCACATCTGGGAATCGGCGTAAACGGGCGCGGCGCCCTGGCTAAGCCTCCCTCGCCCGCTGGGCATGCTTTTGCGCACGGCGGACCCGAGGCTTTTTGGGCGCCCGCCCTCAGGTGCCGGCGGCAAGATCGACCATAACCGGGATGTGGTCTGAGGGCTGTTTCCAGGACCGGGTTTCCTTTTGGAGCGACACCGAGCGGACCGCCGGGGCCAAAGCCGGCGTCACCCAAATATGGTCAAGCCGGCGCCCGCGATCTGACTTCTTCCAATCGGGGGAGCGATAGCTCCACCAAGTGAAAACCTTTTCAGGTTCGGGGATCGCCTCGCGGGTCACATCGATCCAGCCGGCCGACGCCTGAAGGGTTTCAAGACGGGAGACTTCAATGGGCGTGTGGCTAACCACCTTCAGGAGTTGCTTGTGGGACCAAACATCATGCTCAAGCGGCGCAACATTCAAATCGCCGACCAGCACATGCCTGGCCTTCTCCCCGCCTTCGATCGTCTCGAACCACGCTGCCGCCTCGTCGAGAAAGGCGAGTTTGTGGGCGAATTTTTCATTTAAGTCCGGATCGGGAAGATCGCCGCCAGCCGGCACATAAAAATTATGCAAGGTTATTCCGTCCTCGAACGACACAGCCGTGTGCCGGGCATCGCTTTTGCCGCAAAATCCCCTGTTGAAGGTCTCGGTAAAAGGGATGCGAGAGACGGTCGCGACCCCGTGATAGCCCTTCTGGCCGTTGAGCGCGATATGGGTGTAGCCGAGATCCTTGAACGATTTGCGCGGAAATTTCTCGTCCGGGACCTTGGTCTCCTGCAGGCAAAGAACGTCAGGCTGGTGATTGCGCAAAAACCGCCGCACCTGATTGATCCGGAGGCGTACGGAATTGATGTTCCACGTGGCGATGCGCATGAGGGGCTCTTTGAGTGGCGGACTTTTGGATCTCGGCGTGGCGAGGACGGGTGGCCCGCCTAGAACAAATTGAAGGTGGCGCCGGTGATGGAGACCGGCCAGCGCCCCTCCACAAAAAGGCGGTGCTTGAAAGCCAAGGCGTGGGTGGGCTCGCCATCGGCTGCGGTGATCAACGCCGCGCCAATGAGAGATTGCATGGCGCTGCCAATCGCGAGCTGGATCAGCGTGTCGTCCTCCACGTCCCAAAGGGCCGCAGCCTCGCGCACATCAGGCTCGATGATCTCAATGCTTCGGTCGCGCAAATCGGCCAACAACACTTGCAAGCCTTCTTCATGCAGGTGCTCAAGCGCCTCGGCGGCAAGACCCGCGCGCAGCTGTTCCTCAAGCTCCCAGGCGGGGCTGTTAAAATCGAGGGCCTCTGCAGCCTCCCCAGCATCCTCCCATGTGGTCAGAGGGGCTGTCGTGCAGTCCGGCAAGCCAAGGGCTGACAGATACCGGTCTGCCCAATCGCGGTCCGATTGAGACAGGGGCTCACCCACCCGGGACAGCCACGGGATCGATTTTACGGTGTCAGCAAGGCGGCGAATGGCAATAAGGCGCGGCATCTCTGCCAGAAGGTCGTCAATCGGCGCGTCGTCGTGGGTCTCGTCCATGGGCCTCCCATGCCCGAGCGGGGCCTATCGGGTCAAGCGCCAGGCGCTACAGCGCGGAAGAACGCTTTGACTGTGGCGAATTTACACAACCGATCTGGAAAAAAAGGCGCCCGACCCCTGGGGGAGCCGGGCGCACAATGCGCGCTTGGCGCAAGCGTCGGTAGGGGATTATCCGACGCGGCCAGACGGGTGCCAGACCTGCAAGCGGGGGGGGCAACGCTGATCCGGCAGAACTCCCATCCGCTAAACAACAAGTAAAGCTGGACCTGCGGAAATTCAATCCCCCTGGGTCGAAACACTCTCCGGGGGCTCGCTGCATCAACCGGTTTGGATGGGCGTGCAAGGCGGCGTTAAGTCTATGGGGCGGTGCGGGGCCTTGGGTTTTGGGCCAGCGGGTGCGCAGGCAGAGGCCAAATTAAACGGTGTCAAGAAAAAACGTCAGAGGATCATTCTTTCTAATCATCACAGCCAGCAGGCGCGAAACGGCCTAGCGCTCGTCCTCCGATTTCTCGACTGGCACGAAGAGAGAGGCCTTCAGATCGCCTCCGGGAACGACATTGCTCAGCGCGACGGTTGTCGTGATCCCTTGCGCGTCGGTAATCGTCCAGCGCAGGAGCTCGATGGCTGGGGAGGTGAAGACCATTTCAAGGCTCCCCTGCACCAGGCCGGCATCGTCCTCGGCGCGCACGATAATCTCGCCCGGCGCCTCCTCAACGCCTGTGATCCGTTTGTCGTTGGCGAGATCCACGTCTTTTTTGAGGAAGACATGGATTGGCGTGCTGCGCAGCGGATAGCGATCGGCGGTCTGGAGCGCCGTGTCGTTGACGATGTACCAGAGCCCATCGGCGATGATCGTCAGATTGGGCGGGTTCGTGTACTCGAACCGCATTTTGCCCGGCCGCTTGAAATAGAAGTTCCCGCGCGCCGCTGACCCATAGGAATCCTGCTGGATGAAGGCGCCGGAGAGGGTCGTGATGCTATTGAAATAGCTGCTGACCCGGTCAAGCAGCTCCCGCTTCTCTTTGGTGTGGGGCGCGGCAGCGGCGGACCCGGCTAAGGCCAGCGCGCCCACCATCGCGAAAAGCACAAGGGCTCTCGCCCGGGAAAGAACACATGCGGTCATGGAAAAAGGCTCCTTTGTCGGGCTCGACCTTAGAAGCCAGTTTGGCAAAAACAAGATCGCTGGGGCGAATTTAAACGCCTCGCAGCCCTGGACTTCAGGAACAGGCTTGACCCGCGGGAACAGGTTTGGCCCTCAGGCCCCCGAATGGTCGGAGACCAGCACCTCGCGCTTGCCGGCATGGTTGGGCGAGGAGATGACCCCCTCCTCTTCCATGCGTTCGATGAGGCGGGCCGCACGGTTATAGCCGATCATGAGCTTGCGCTGGACATAGGACGTGGAGGCCTTCCTGTCCCGCGCCACAACGGCCACCGCTTTGTCATAGAGTTCATCGCCGGACTCGCCGGCCCCGTTTTCAAAGAGGCCCAGCACATCGCCCACGCCCTCTTCGGGCTCAGTGGTTATGTCATCGAGATAATCCGGCCGGCCCTGCTTTTTAAGGTGCGCCACCACCTTCTCCACTTCAGCATCCGACACGAAGGGGGCATGCACCCGGGAGATCCGCCCCCCGCCGGCCATGTAAAGCATGTCGCCCTGGCCGAGTAATTGCTCCGCCCCCTGCTCACCCAAAATCGTTCGGCTGTCGATCTTCGATGTGACCTGGAAGCTAATCCGTGTCGGGAAGTTGGCCTTAATCGTGCCGGTAATCACATCGACGCTGGGTCGCTGGGTCGCCGTGATGATGTGAATGCCCGCAGCGCGTGCCATTTGCGCAAGCCGCTGAACCGCGTTTTCGATGTCCTTGCCGGCGACCATCATCAGATCGGCCATTTCATCGACGATCACGACAATGAAGGGCATGGCTTCAAGCGGGATAACCTCATCTTCGTAGATGGGCTCGCCGGTGGTTTTGTCAAAACCGGTTTGGACCGTCCGTGTCAGCTCTTCGCCGCGGTCCACCGCTTCACTAATTCTCTCATTGTAGCCTTTTATATTCCGTACACCAACTTTAGACATTTTGCGGTAACGGTCTTCCATTTCCCGGACGACCCATTTAAGCGCAACCACTGCTTTGCGTGGGTCGGTGACCACCGGGGCCAGCAGGTGCGGGATGCCGTCATAGACCGACAATTCAAGCATTTTGGGGTCGATCATGATCAGCTTGCAGCGCGAGGGCGGCAGGCGATAGAGCAGCGATAAGATCATGGTGTTGATCGAAACGGACTTGCCCGAGCCCGTGGTCCCCGCGATCAGGAGGTGCGGCATGCGCGCAATGTCGCCGATAATGGGATCGCCGCCGATGGTTTTGCCGAGCGCCAAAGGCAAGTTCATGGAGGTTGCCTCATAGGCCTCCGATGACAAGAGATCGCGCAGAAACACCATCTCGCGCCGCTCGTTCGGCAATTCAATGCCGATCACATTCCGCCCAGGGATGACCGCGACCCGGGCGCTCACGGCGCTCATGGACCGGGCGATGTCATCGGCCAGGCCAACAACCCGGGACGATTTGATGCCAGGGGCCGGTTGCAGCTCGTAAAGCGTCACGACGGGCCCGGGCCGAACGCCAATGATTTCGCCGCGGATGCCGAAATCATCCAGCACCCCTTCAAGCGCGCGCGCCCGTTCCTCCAGGATGTCGTCGGTAACCCGGTCTCCCGAGGCCACGGGCCGGGGCCGTGCAAGCAGCGATAAGGGCGGCAGGCGATAGTCCTCGTCTGAGAGATCGAGCGGCAATTCGGTTTGGTTGCGATGTGCGACCTGTTGTTTGGCCGAGCGTTTGACGGGGACTTTTTTTCCGGCCTCGAGGGGCTCATCCATGGGTTCGGAGAGGGGATCAGTATGGCCCGCCGGTCCGCCTCCCATGAGGTCTTCAGCGGCCTCGAGGCGGCCTGAAGTCTTTTCAGCCGGCTTTGCGTGGGGCCAATCGAGCGCCTCGTCGGCGCGGGCATCGGCGTCAAGGAAGGGGGTTAGCCGTTCCAGCAATTGGGCAAGGCCCGTATCGCGCTGGCGGGCCACGGCAAGGCGCGCCCCAAAGCCGTTCACAGCTCTGCGGGTGTAATAGGCAAGCCGTCGCGCCTCCCACAGGGCGGCGCGGATATCCCGCCACTCAATGCCGGAGGCGGCGCCGAGCAGAAAGATTGCGCCCCCAAGGGCAAGGGCGCCGACGAGGATCGGCGCAAACCCGCCAAGAAGGCTCTGCAGGGGCAAGACGGTGATTGAGTTGAGGCTGTTACCGATAATCCCGCCAAGGCCTGTCACGAGGGGCCAAATGAGCGGGATCGGGAGGCACGCCGTGCCGAGGGCTGCCAAGATTAGCGCCCCGAAAAGCGCCAGCGTGCGCCGGGCCTGTCCAGCCCAGCGGTCTGGATCGTCCTTATTGAAGGTCAGCCAAAAGGCCCAGACCGTAAGCGGGATCAAGGCCACTGCAGCGGCGATGCCGAGGGTCTGCAGGGCAATATCGGCAAGGATCGCGCCCGGCCGCCCTAACGCGTTCTGGATCGGGCCGGCCGCGGCCGTGGAGAGGCTCGGATCGGCGACCGAATAGGTAAGGAGGGCGATGAGTGTCCCAAGGCTGGCGGCAAGCAGCACAACACCGGCCAGCTCCAACGCCCGGTGCAGCAAAAACTGCCGAAGCGCCGGCGGGAGCCGGTCTAGGAAGCCAAAAAGTCGGTCGTCTTCCTGGTAGAGGGTGCGCCGCGCCATCCCTTTGCCTTTTCCATAATCATCAGCACAAAAACAATCCTATAGCTCTATAGGATGGTTTTCGTAACTTGGAAAGGCGATGGCGAAGCGGCGGCGATCGGGCAAAAAAAAGCCCCGGGAGACGGATCTCCCGGGGCATCTGTCAGGGGTGACAGTCTTACCGGCTGAATTCCGGATAGGCTTCGAGGCCGAGCTCGGTTTTGTCGAGACCCTCGAGTTCCTG
>JBCDJA010000145.1:0-6481 GCA_038748465.1 Pseudomonadota bacterium | reverse complement strand
TGGGCGGTTAGCCAGCACACGGAGGTCCTGTGCAACGGGTGCACAGCGCTCGCGTAGTCCGGTTGCCCTTGAGGCCCCTAGAAGTAGGCCGCCGCGAGGGGCAAAGGCCCCGAAAGGCCAAGCATCCCGAAAGACGGGCACTTTGAAGGCCATAAGCCCCGAAAGCCATATGCTCCGAAAGCCAGGCGCCCCGAAAGACGAGCGCTAGGAGTTCAAAATTACGAAGGCAATCACGAGCCCAAAGAGGCCTGTCGCTTCTGCCAACGCAAAGCCGATGAACACCATCGTCTGCAGCTTGCCCGTTGCGGCGGGGTTGCGCAGCCCGGCATTCACAAAGTTGCCGAAGATGTTGCCGATGCCGATCCCAGCGCCGATGAGCGCAAGGCTAGCAAGGCCGGCACCGATAAATTTTGCAGCTTCTGCTTCCATGATGGGTCTCCTTGGGGTTGTTCGTCGTCGTGTCTGGAGGGTCGTGCCAACCTGAGGGAGGCTGGGCCCGACGATTAGTGGCTCGGATGGATTGCGTCGTTCAGATAGATCGAGGTGAGGATCGCGAAAATATACGCCTGAAGGAACGCGACCAGGAATTCGAGAGCGGTAACGGCCGTTGCTGCAAACAGCGGAATAATGGCCATGGCCATGCCCCCCGCGGAGGCGTTGGCCGTGCCAAACCCGGCAAGGCCCACCACAAAGCCTGCGAACACCTTCAACATGGTGTGGCCGGCAAACATGTTGGCAAACAGCCGCACTGAAAGGCTGATCGGGCGGGTGAGGAAGGAAATCACCTCAATCGGGATGATGATCGGCAGAAGCGCGACTGGCAGACCCTTGGGTGCGAACAGACGCAAAAATCCGAGGCCGTTTCGCATGATGCCGTAAATCAGCACGACGAGGATAACGACACTCGCCAATGCGAAGGTCACGATGATGTGGCTGGTGACCGTGAAGTTGTAGGGCAGGAACGACATCATGCCCAACAGGTTCGCGGTGAGAATAAAACAGAACAGGGTGAAGACGAAGGGGAAGAACCGCATGCCCTCTGTTCCCGCCGTATCTCGAACCATGCCGGCGACAAACTCATACAAAAGCTCGGCCGTCGATTGAATGCGTCCGGGAATGAGCGCGCGACCGCTTAAGGCCGCTGAGAAAAACAGCGCCAAGGTCGCAACACACAGCACCATGTAGAGGCTTGAATTGGTGAAGCTGAAATCGAGCGGGCCGACAGGCGGCACGTCTAAGATCTCTTTGATCTTGAACTGATCGAGTGGGTTATCAGCCACGCTTGGCTCTCCTGGCTCTTCGTATCGCTCTTCGCCCAGGGGCGTTTTGAGTGCCGCCTGCAGCCGGCGATCATTCGTTACAGCCGGCCGCGCGGGCGAACCCTTCTGGACCGGTCGTCTGGGTGCCTATCATTCGAGTGACCGTTCGGCCATTCGCATAACGTTCAACACACCAGCGCAGACGCCGAACACCGAAAACAGCAAAAACAGCCACGGCCCAGTGCCGGCCAAGTGATCCAACCCCCAACCGAGGCCGCCGCCAACGACAACGGCAACGACAAATTCCACACCGATCCGAAGCCCCTGTGCCAACCCGCTGGTATTTCCGGGCTCAGGCGTCGGGTCCGGATCGAGGCCAGCATCCTTGCGCGCCTCCTTTACGCGTTTTCCCAATCGCTGGAGGGCGGCATGCTCATCTTTAGAAGGTGGCGTGTCGCGCTGGGGATCGGAACTTGGCAAGTGGTGGTCGTCGTCGGACATACCGCCCTCCCGCCGCGCGGCCGGATTAGCGCTGGATGCGAAAGCGGGCGCACCATAGAAACCGTCGAGAAGCCTTGTCAAGCGGCAAAGGCGCACGCCCAAAACTCTTTTAAATCAGTATCTTAGATATTAAATGCAAGGGGCGTCTTGGCGCGCTGGGTCGCGCTTATTGCACTGCCGCAAAGCGAGCTGTCGGTCCGTGGTCGGTTTATTCCGCCGCGCGCGAATCGGCGAACTGGGTAAGGTCGACCGAGACCAATTGACTGATGCCCTGTTCGGCCATGGTCACCCCGTAAAGCCGGTCCATGCGCGACATGGTGAGCGCGTGGTGGGTGATGACGAGAAACCGGGTTTCGGTGGTTCGTGCAAGCTCATCTAGGAGGGCGCAGAACCGCTCCACATTCGCATCGTCGAGGGGGGCGTCTACCTCATCGAGAACGCAGACCGGGGCCGGATTGGCGCGAAACACCGCAAAGATCAGGGACATGGCCGTGAGGGCCTGCTCGCCGCCCGACAGCAAAGACAACGATTGCAGCGATTTGCCGGGGGGTTTGGCCAGAATTTCAAGGCCGGCATTCAGCGGGTCCTCGTCCTCCACCAATTTGAGTTCCGCCGTGCCCCCGCGGAACAGGCGGGTGAAGAGATGGCGAAAATGCGTGTCGACAGTCTCGAAGGCGGTCAGGATGCGCTCCCTGCCTTCTTGGTTGATGTCGCTGATCGCCCCGCGAAGCCGGCGAATGGCCCCCGTTAGATCGTCCCGGTCGGAGGTGAGGGTGCGCAATTGCTCGTCCGCCTCGCTCATCTCCTCTTCCGCCCGCAGATTGACCGCGCCGAGCCCGTCACGCTGGCGTTTGAGGTGATCGAGCCGCTTATCGAGGTCGTGCGGCGCGGGCAGCGGTTGATCTTCGTGATAATCGGCCAGCTCGGCTAAGGCCTCGGGGCGGCAATCAAGGGTCGTCTGGATTTGCGCCGCCAGGTCGGACAACCGGTCTTTGGCGCCATCGACCTCAGCGGAGAGGCGGGCGAGGGATTCCTTGGCTTGGCTGAGGGCATTTTGCGAATCGCGCTCATGGCGATCGGCATCGCGCAGCCGGTTTTCCGCCTCCGCCACCGCATTCGCCGCGTCGGCCTGATCGGCTTCAGCACCCGTCATCTCTTCAAGCAGGCTTGCGCGCTTGGCGGCCACCTCGGCCGGCGCCTCAGCAAGGGCGGCCGCCCGCTCATCGACCTTGGCAAGTTGCTCGGTCAACGCAGTGATCTGACCCTCGGCGAGGCTGCGACGGGTCGACCAAGTGTCGATCTCGCGGCCGATCGCCTTGAGCCGGTCTGTGCGCGTATCGAAATCCCGCTGCAGCCCGTCAAAGGCGAGCCGGGCCGCCGCTGCGGCCTCGCGCAGGGGCTCCACCGCAGACCGGGCGCGCGCCACCGCTTCTTGTTCGGCCCGTGCCCGCTCCGCACCGCCGGCGATCTCGGTGTCGAGGGCCTCGATGGTCTGCCGCGCGGCATCGATCTCCGCCTCGGTTTCGCGATGCTGGCGATGGGTCTCTTCCTGGCGCACAGAGAGCGCGTCATGGGCCCGCTGCGCGGCCTGCAAGTCCGCACGCTCGGCCTCAAATGTTTCGCGATGGGCGGCGAGGGCCGCTTTGCGATCCTCATACTGATCGCTCACCTGCTCTCGCATCTCTTGCGCGCGGACCCGGTCAAGCCGGGCGGTTTGTAAGGTGGCCTGGGTGTCGCGCAGGAGCGCCTCAAGATCGCCCAGTCGATTGCGTTTTGCGAGCACCCGGGCAGAGAGGGTCTCGGCATCAGCCCGTTTGATGAGCCCGTCCCAATTCCACAAATCGCCCGCCCGGCTCACCAGGAGTTGGCCGGGCTTTAATTGGCGGTGCAGCCGGCCTGCCTCGGCTGGCTCCACAAGGCCGATCTGCTCAAGCCGAAGCCGCAAGGCCGGCGGTGCAGTGACAACCGTTGCCAGCGGCAGAACCCCGCGCGGCAAGGCCGGACCTTCGACATAGGGCATGCCCGGATCCCAACAATGGGCGTCTTGGGTGTCTTGGGTGGCTTGCAAATCCTCGCCGAAGGCTGCGGCGACGGCCGCCTCAAAGCCTTGTTTCACGGAAAGATCGTCAAGCACCGGGCGTGCCTCGGCCCGTGCGGCTTCCCCAAGAAACGAGGCGAGGGTTTCCGCCTCGCTTTTGAGCGCTGACAGGCTCGTCTCGCAGTCGCTCAGCCGGGCCATTGCCTCCCGCTCGCGGGCCTGGGCCTCGGTCTGCTGGGCCTCAAGCGCGTCAACCTCGTCGCGAAGCGTCTCGCCGACACGCTGCATGTTTTCAAGTTGCTCGCGCGCTTTCCGCCCCTCGCCCTCATGGGCCCGTTCGGCGGCAAGGCGTTCCAGCGCTTCGCCCAGCTCGGCGTGCTTGGCTTGCAAGCGGTCAAGGCCCGACTTGGCCTCGGCAAGCCGCTGCAAATCGCTCGCGTGCTTGGTAGTCCCTTCAGCCTCGGCCCGATTGGACGCCTCGAGCGCCTCCTCGCCATTTTGAAGCGCCGCAGCGGCCGCCTCAAAGTTCGCTTTTGCTGCGGCCAGTTCTTCCTCGGCGCCGGCGGGATGGGCGAGCCCATCGCCTTCAAGGGCCAGTGATTTGAGGGCGGACAACGCGTCCGCGACGATTTGCTTTTCCCGTTCAATCGATGCAGCGTGGTCTGAGCGTCGTTCGCCCAGGGCTTCGCGATCGGCCTCGATCCGCTCTGCCTCTTTATCCAAGAGGTCCCGGGCCGCGACAAGGCGCTGGAGCCGCGCCGCGGTCTCAACCTCGGCCTGACGCAAATCCGGCATCACTTCGGCGGAGGTCGCTTGGCTGGCGCTTGCCTCAGCGGCTCGTTCCGTCCGTGCCATGAGGTTTGATTGCGCCTCCTCGAGGCGGTGCTGGCCCTCCGCATGGGCCGTTTCAAGTTCCATCCATCGGGCGAGGAAGTATTGCGCTTGGGTGCGGGTGATATCTTTTGAAAGATCTCGGTACTTGGCCGCTTGCCGGGCCTGGCGTTTAAGGCTGGCAACCCGGTTTTCACACTGGCCGATAATGTCTTCAAGCCGGGCAAGGTTTGCTTCTGCGGCCTCAAGCCGAAGCTCCGCTTCGCGCCGGCGCGCATGGAGCCCGGTTATGCCGGCCGCCTCTTCAAGGACGCCACGGCGGGCTTTCGGTTTGGCATTAATCAGGGTGCCGATTTGCCCTTGGCGCACCAGACTTGCCGAATTGGGGCCGGTGGCCGCATCGGCAAAGAGGAGCTGCACGTCCTTTGCGCGCACCTCTTTGCCATTCACCCTGTAGGTGGAGCCTTCCTCCCGGTCGATCCGGCGGCTGACCTCTAGGGTGTCGGCGTCGTTGAAGGCAGCTGGCGCGGACCGGTCGTGATTGTCGATCCGCAGCATCACCTCGGCATGGTTCCGAGACGGGCGGCTGCGGGTGCCGGCGAAAATCACATCGTCCATGCCGCCGCCGCGCAAGCTTTTGGCGGACGTCTCGCCCATCACCCAGCGCAGGGCCTCCACGAGATTGGATTTTCCACACCCATTGGGCCCGATGACGCCCGTAAGGCCGGTTTCGATCGCGAGCTCGGAGGGCTCGACGAAAGATTTAAAACCTTGGAGACGCAAAAGATCGAACTTCACCGGCGCTCCGCGCTCCTTTGATAGCGAGCTGGTCTGCCATCGTGCTGGCGCAGCGCGCTCAAGGCCGCGCCAGCTTTAGTGTCCGTTAGCCGGCCCCGGCCACGTCACCGATCAACGCTTCTAAGTCTTCGATTCGCTGGATGCCGACCACCCTTTTTCCATCGATGACGAAGGTTGGCGTGAAGAAACGGGGCGGATCGTAGGCGGTGTCGGAATATTTCGCTTGGCCATCGCGATAGATCCCGTCGAGCCAGGCGATCTTGTCCGTGTCCGAGTAGCAGGCCTGGACGTCGGCCGGCGTCATGCCCGCATTGCCGGCAAGGGCGGTGAGGTTCTCGTCGGGATTGCCGCTGCCGGCCCAACTTTGCTGCGTCTCGAACATGATATCGATCATGGATTGGACCTGATCGGGCTCAAGGCACTTAAGGAGCATCGAGGCGCGGGCGGCCACCGGGTCGAGCGGGAAGGGGCGAAACACAAAATAGACCTTGCCGGTCTCGATGTAGCGCTCTTTGAACTCCGGGTAGATGTCGTTGTGGAACCGCGCACAGGCGGGGCAGGTCATGGACGCATATTCAATCATCGTCACCGGCGCGTCGGGATTGCCGAGGGTGATCTCGTCAGCACCGATGGTCACCCCGCCGGCCTTTGCGGTGTCATTGCCGGTTTGGGCCTCCGTTGAGGAGGTGGGGTCGCCGGTAGGCTGGGAGGCTCCATCGCTGCCGCCGTCCCCGCAGGCCGCAAGGCCAAGGGCCGTTGAAAGCAACAGGGCGGGCACGAGTGATCTGGCCGTGGGTTTTAAGGTCATGACAGGTCTCATCGGTGGGGAAAACAGAGGATGAATAGAGGCGGTCCCTTGTGGCGTAATTTGGGGGCGCACAAAAGAAAACCGGCAAAAACGCCCCGGGTTGTCGCGGCTGTGAGGGTGCATGCCCGGATCCTCAGTCTGCTTAGCCTGGTGCGAGGGGCACGGGAGCGCTGCTTGAGTGTAGCCGCTAGGCCGACGATTGGCGCGCCCATACTGCCTCGCCGAGCCGCTCTAACGCCTCGCGCA
>JBCDJA010000144.1:0-6486 GCA_038748465.1 Pseudomonadota bacterium | reverse complement strand
CGGTGGCCGGAAAAAGTCCGCCTCATGCAACACAACTGGATCGGGCGCTCGAGCGGCCTCACGTTTCGGTTTCAGCTCGCCGGCGCTGCCCCTGGCGGCGCGGAGAGTGTGGAGGTTTTCACGACCCGGCCTGACACGATTTTCGGCGCGAGCTTTTGTGCCCTCTCCGTCGATCATCCTCTCAGCGCGGCCCTCGCGGCCGGCAATGCGCCCTCGCAGGCCTTCATCGAGGCCGCGCGGGCCCTCGGGACAAGCGAGGAGGCCCTGGAAAAAGCCGAGAAAGAGGGCTGGGACACGGGGCTACGGGTCCAGCACCCCTTCCTTCCCGAGATCACGCTCCCCGTCTATCTCGCCAATTTCGTGCTTATGGACTACGGCACGGGCGCCATCTTCGGCTGTCCGGCCCACGACCAGCGCGACCTCGATTTTGCCCTCAAATACAAGCTGCCTGTGTTGCCTGTGGTGATCCCCGCCGAAGAAGCCGCCGAGAGCTTCAAGGTTGACCGGGAGGCCTATACGGGGCCGGGCCGGCTTGCCAATTCGCAGTTCCTTGATGGCCTCACCATTGACGCGGCGAAGGGGGCGGTGATTGCCCGGATGGAGGCGGGCGGGCTCGGCGAGCGGAAGATCCAATACCGGCTGCGCGATTGGGGCATCTCCAGGCAGCGTTACTGGGGCTGTCCCATTCCCGTCATCCATTGCCCCTCGTGCGGGATCGTGCCCGTGCCCAAAACCGACCTGCCGGTTTTGTTGCCCGAGGACGTGACCTTTGAGGGCCAAGGCAATCCCCTCGCCAGCCACCCAACCTGGAAGTATGTCGCCTGCCCCCAATGCGGCGAGCCTGCCGAACGCGAAACCGACACCTTCGACACCTTTGTCGATTCCTCGTGGTATTTCGCCCGGTTCTGCGATGCGGACGCGCCGAGCCCCACGAACCTTGAGGCTGTCACATACTGGCTGCCGGTCGACCAATATATCGGCGGCGTGGAGCATGCGATCCTCCACCTCCTCTACTCGCGATATTTCTCACGCATCATGAAACAAACAGGCCACCTGTCGGTCTCCGAGCCGTTTGCCGGCCTCTTTACCCAAGGCATGGTCTGTCATGAGACCTACCGGGCAGAAGACGGCGCCTGGCTCGAGCCAGATGATGTGGTGAAAGACGCAAGCGGGGCGCGCCAGCGCGAAACCGGAAAGCCCGTTGTTGTCGGCCCGGTCGAGAAGATGTCGAAATCAAAAAAGAACACGGTCGATCCGGAAGCCATTATCGACCAATACGGCGCCGACACGGCCCGATGGTTCATGCTGTCAGATTCCCCCCCAGAAAGAGATGTGGAATGGACCGAGGCCGGCATCGAAGGCGCCTGGCGCTTTACCAACCGCCTCTGGCGTCTCATCGCCGAGATCGCAGCACGCCTTGAGACGCAAACGGAGGCGGTGTCCACCGACACCCCGCAGGCCGCCTTCAAAGACCTTGAACGCGCCAGCCATCGCACGATTGCCGCCATCACCGACGACATCGAAGCCTTCCGCTTTAACAAGGCCGTCGCCCGGCTTTACGAGTTTGCCGGCGCGCTAGCGACCGCGCACAAGCACGCTCAAAGCGGCCTTGCGGCCGGCGATGCTGCGATCCTGCGCCAAGCGGCCGAAACGGCGACCCTCCTTGTGGCCCCGATGATGCCCCATCTTGCCGAAGAGCTTTGGGCCCGCCTTGGGCACAGCACCCTCGCCGCGCAGACGCCCTGGCCGACTTTCGATCCCAGCCTTGTCAAAGACGAGGCGATCGTTCTGCCCGTGCAAATCAACGGGAAGAAGCGCGCCGATCTCTCGGTGGATCCCGAAATCACCCGCGAGGAGGCGGAGCGCTTGGCACTCGACCTCGACCCGGTTAAGAAGGCTCTTGGCGGGCAAGCGCCAACCAAGGTCATTTACGTCCCGGGACGGATCATCAATGTGGTTGTCAAAAACAAATAAACGGGCCCCGCGCTCCTTAACACGGCCCGCCTTGCCGTCATTGGCAGGGGTGCTGGTTGCCGGGTTGCTGCTTTCTGGGTGCGG
This sequence comes from Pseudomonadota bacterium, assembly GCA_038748465.1. Lineage (GTDB taxonomy): Bacteria > Pseudomonadota > Alphaproteobacteria > M2410 > M2410 > JBCDJA01. The sequence continues at coordinate 4,428 of JBCDJA010000144.1, read as the reverse complement.
GTTCTCGCCGCTTTACACCACGGGCCCCGGCGGGGGCGGCTCACCAGCGCTCGTGAAAACCTTGGAAAGCGTGCAGGTCTCGCCCATTGGCGGCCGCTTTGGGCAGCTGGTGTTCCGCGATCTTGAGCACATGCTGTATCCGGGCGGCAATAATGCCGATCCCCAATTTGCGCTCGCCGTCCGCCCGGTGATCGAGGTGGACCGCCTCGCCTTCGAAGCGGACGCCACCGAGACCCGCTACAACCTCATCGTTCGGGCAAGCTACACGCTTACAGATACCGAAACAAATGAGGTCGTGCTCACGGGCAACACCCGTGCGGTCTCCGCCTATAACCGGACCGAATCCCGCTATGGATCGGTGATCGCCCGCGAAGATGCCGAGCGCAATGCCGCAACCGTGCTGAGCGAAAACATCTCGCTTCGCGTGAGCGTGTTTTTGCGCTCCAAGAGCGCCCAACGCCAGGCCAGTGAAACTCAAGGCTAATCAAGTCGCATCGGTCTTGGCCGATCCAAGCCGGTATCCGGCGCTGCTGTTCTACGGGCCCGATGCCGGCCTTGTCTCAGAGCGGGCGGCCGCCGCCCGCCAGGGCTATGCGCGCGTTGGGGCAGTCGGTGATGGGGACGCTGCCGTCGAGATCCAGGAACTCGCGGAAGAGACCCTCAAGGCCGACCCGGCCTCGCTGGGCGCAGCAGCCTTCGCCCAGTCGCTGTTTGGAGAGCAAACGGTCTTGCGGCTCCGGCTGCGCGGCGAGGCAGCCAAGAAGGCCCTTGAAACCCTCGCCCAAGAGGCGCGCGCCCAAAGCGCGCCCCCTTATCCCGTAGTGGTCGAGGCTGGCGATCTGAAGCCGAGCTCCGGCCTGCGCAAGTTGTTTGAACAGTCGAAGACCTGGGGCGTGATCGCCTGTTATCCAGACACGGCCCGCGCAAAGTCCGACGTCGTGGAAACCATGCTGCGCCAGGCAGGGCTTTCGATCGATCCGAAAGCGCTTGCGCTGCTGCTTTCCATGCTCGGGGATGATCGCGCGCAAACGCGCCAAGAGATCAACAAGCTCATCCTTTACAAGGACGCTCGACGCGAGGGAGACGGCCCGGCGGTCACGGCACAAGATATTACGGCGATCCTTGCAACCTCCCCGACCGTCAGTGCCGATACGCTGCTTGAGAAAATTATCGCCGGCAATCTCAAGGACCTCGACCGGACGCTGATCGGACTTGACGAGCAGGGCCTTGTGCCGGCCCAGGTCTTACGCGGGCTGATTTCGCGCCTTCGCGATGTGGAGCTTCTCAAGGCCGAAACGGCCCAGGGGGCGAGCCTTGAACAGGCCTTCGGGCGCATTCGATTGAGTAAGTTTCACCCGCGCGCCAAGCTGTTTAGCGCCGCCGTCGGATGGTTTTCCGCGGGCAGGCTTTCCCGCGCGCTATCCCTCACCCTCACGACCGAGCTTGCCATGCGCCAAACAGGGTCTCGGGAGAGTGTTTTGCTCAACCGGTGTGCCTTGGCGCTGTCTAGGTTGCCGAAAGGGTGAGGCTATTCGGCGGCGCTGCGAACCGCCGATAGGCGCGAGCAAATGTCATCCAGCTGCTCTAGGGATTTGTAGGCGATCTTAACCTCGCCCCCGGTCTCACCCTTGTGGGCGATCTTGACCTTAAGGCCCAGGGAGGCAGTGAGGTTGTTTTCAAGCGCCACCGTGTCGGCGTCTTTGTGGGTGACCGTCGTTGTCGTCACGGGCTTTTCGCTGCCCGCGGAGCCGCCCTTTCTCAAGGCCTCGGCCTGACGAACGCTCAAGCCCCCATCGACGATCTCTTTGGCCAAGCCTTCCGGATCGTCCGCGCCGATGAGCACCCGAGCGTGGCCCGCCGACAGGGCGTTACTCTCGATCAGCGCTTGCACTGACTGCGGCAGGGTGAGCAAGCGCAGGGTGTTGGCAATATGGCTTCGGCTTTTGCCAACCACACCGGAGAGTTTTTCCTGGGTGTGCTTGAAAGATTTTATGAGGGACTGATAGCCCTTCGCTTCCTCAAGAGCATTTAAATCTTTACGCTGAATATTTTCGACAAGCGCAATCTCCATGCTCTCTTTGTCGGAGATCTCCTTAACGAGCACCGGGACGTCATGAAGGCCCGCCTGCTGGGCAGCACGCCAGCGCCGCTCCCCCGCAATAATCTCGTAGTCTACACCGTCGCCGGATGAAGGCCTGACAAGGAGGGGCTGCAAAATACCTTTTTGCCGGATCGAATTCGCGAGCTCCTCAAGGGCTCCCGGCTCGAAGTCCTGGCGCGGTTGATAGGGGTTGGGAACCAGGGAGGAGACCGGGACCGTCTTCGTTCCCTTCACTTGTTCCAAAGAGGCATAATCCTCGCTGTCATCCCCCAAAAGGGCCGAGAGGCCGCGCCCGAGTCGTGCTGATTTTTGCTCTGCCGCCATGGGGGGCCCTTTTTTCCTGCATCGTCCTGCCGGCCACCGGCACGGCATGGGTTCAATTTATTCAATCACGCCATCTTTGGTTCGGACGGCCGGATTATCGTCATGCAGCCCTGTGTCAGGCCGCCTTTTGTCGGGCTGCCCGTTGTCAGGCCGCCAGGCGCTGCTTTTGGGTTTGGATGACCTCCCCCGCAAGCTTCATATACGCGATACTACCGGCGCATCGGTGATCGTAGATGATCGCCGGCTTGCCGTGGCTCGGCGCTTCTGAGATCCGCACATTCCGCGGTATCTTCGTCCGGTACACTTTGTCCCCCAAAAAGGCGCGCACATCCTGTTCGACCTGCGCGGACAATTTGTTGCGTCGGTCGTACATGGTCAGCACCACGCCTTCGATCTCGAGGTGTGGATTGAGATTGGTGCGCACCAGCTCGATCGTCCGCATCAACTGGCTCAAGCCCTCGAGGGCGAAAAACTCGCATTGCAAGGGCACCAGCGCCGAGTGGGATGCCACCATCGCGTTGATGGTCAAAACATTGAGCGAGGGCGGGCAGTCGATCAGAACGAAATCGAGGGGCCGGCCCGTGGGCGATAAGGGAAATTGCTCAAGCGCACGGGCCAAACGATGGGACCGATGCCGGTCAGTCGCCAATTCAAATTCGACACCGGATAAGTCCACTGTGGAGGGGATGAGCGTGAGCCCCGGCACGGCGGTTTGGATTTGCGCCTCGCCAAGTGTCGCCGTGCCCGTCAACACTTCATAGGACGTAATATGACGATCCCGCGCCTCCACCCCGACACCGGTGCTGGCGTTTCCCTGGGGATCGAGATCGACAATCAAAACTTGTTGGCCCGTCGCCGCCAAAGCGGTTCCAAGATTGATGGCGGTCGTGGTCTTGCCAACGCCCCCCTTTTGGTTGGCCATGCAAACGATTCGGGGCTGGGTTGCCATGGGTCTCCGGCTCACTCGGGCTCAACGGACGCGCGTTAGGACAGGCCCAACGCTGGGCAAAGCATACCTCGGGGATGGCGCTCAACGGACCTCACGGGACGGCTGAAACAAACCGCTCAACCATCGGGCCCGAAATCCCCTTACCGGCCCGTGCAGATCGAGGTTACGCAGCGCCGACGGGCCGAGGCGACAGGTTACGGATCGTCAAAACGCAGCCACCGCCTGCAACCCGGCTCACGCGCTTTTGAAGCTCGAATCTCCAATATTTCGTGGCACGCGTCAATTCTTCATCTACATCTTGTCCCTTATGGAAACAACACAAGCCCCCGTTTGAGACCAAAGGGGCGGCGTATCCGAGCAAGCCCGGGAGGTCCGCCAAGGCGCGGCTCACAACCACGTCGGCGTTTAATTCAATCACTTGCTCTATTCGCTCGGGCACGATCCGCACCTGCACCCCAAGGTCCGCGGCAACCCACCTCAAAAACCCAACTTTCTTCGAGTTCGATTCGATCAGGCTCACCTCCCACCCCGGGCCCGGCGCCCCGATGGCAAGAATCAAACCCGGCAGTCCAGCACCGCTCCCGAGATCGGCGATGCGCAGCGGTTGTGCCGGGAGGTGATTGAGCAATTGGAGACTATCGAGGACGTGCCGCCCCCATATATCATCGACGGTGCCGGCCCCGATGAGATTCGTGGTCTTTTGCCACCGCGCTAAGTGCTCAGCATACTTCAGAAGCTTTTCGATTGTTTCAAACTTGAAATGTTTGATAAACTTATGAACAAGATATGGTTACAATCAGATCAAAAGATTGTATTTAGCTGGTCGAGAAATCTAGTCTCCATCATCACTCATGTTCTTTTCTTCCTCATCGTTATCCATCTCTTGATCTGATTCATTATTATGATTTTCTAAGTCAGAAGTTTCGCTGAGCTCGCTACCTGCTTCTGAGTTGTCGTCACCGTTTTCTTTATGCTCTTCGTCTCCTTTACTCTCTCCGACGTGTTCTAAGCTTCCGTACTTTTTAGTATAAGTTTTTATCTATATTTTATTTTT
>JBCDJA010000143.1:0-6507 GCA_038748465.1 Pseudomonadota bacterium | reverse complement strand
ATCGCGGTCGAGTTTGCGGGCATCTTCCACGCGCTTGGGGTGAAGACGACCCTTGTCTATCGCGGCCAACAAATCTTGCGCGGCTTCGACAATGACATGCGCCATTGGCTTAGCCTGGAGCTGGTGCGCCAGGGCATCAACCTCGTCACCGAAACAACCCTCACGGACATCGAGAAAATCGGACGGGATCACGTGGTGTCGCTTTCCTCGGGCCGGTCACTGACCACCGATCTCGTGGTGTTTGCGATCGGGCGTGATCCGAACACGCAAGGCCTTGGGCTGGAGACAGCGGGCGTTGAGGTCGGGCGCAACGGGCGCATTGAGGTCGATGCCCATTCCAAAACCTCGGCTGACAACATTTATGCCGTCGGCGATGTGACGGACCGGGTGGCGCTCACCCCCGTCGCCATCAAGGAAGGCGCGGCTTTCGTTGAGACGGTCTTCAAAGACAATCCGACGACGGTCGATCACGACCTAATCGCCTCGGCGGTTTTCAGCCAGCCGCAAATCGGCACTGTGGGATTGACCGAGGCCGAGGCGCGGGAGCGCTTTTCAAGCGTTGACATCTATAAGACCGACTTCCGGCCCATGAAGAACGTGCTGGCGGGCAACGATGCGCGCATGGTGATGAAGATGGTCGTCGATGGCGAGACCGACCGGGTCCTCGGCATCCACATTCTGGGCCCGGATGCCGCTGAAATGGTGCAAGGCTTGGCGGTCGCCTTGCGCCTTGGCGCCACGAAGGCCGATTTCGACGCAACCATGCCGCTCCACCCCTCCTCAGCCGAGGAGCTGATGACGATGCGCACAAAATGGGAGCCGCCGAAAATCGATCGGGAGGCCGAGGCGCGGCGCGCCGTGTCCTGACACTCGCCTCGATGCTCCCCGCCGGTCTTTTCAACAGGGGGGCAATCGCCTAAGGTCCGCGGCTTGATTGGCGTGGCACCGCTTTTTTGCAGCGGGTGCCTAAGCCGTTGACCCCGAGGACACCCGATGACGAAGACGTGGTCGCCCGAGACGTGGCGCGCCCTGCCGATCCAGCAGGTCCCTGACTACCCCGATCCCAAGGCTCTCGAGCAAGCGGAAGCAACCCTCGCGACCTATCCCCCCTTGGTGTTTGCCGGTGAGGCGCGCTCGCTGAAAGCGCAGCTGGCCGAAGCCGCCGAGGGGCGTGCGTTTTTGTTGCAAGGAGGTGATTGCGCCGAGAGCTTTGCGGAGTTTCACCCCAACAACATCCGCGACACGTTTCGTGTCCTTTTGCAGATGTCGATCGTGCTGACCTTCGCTGCCGGTATGCCAATCGTGAAAGTGGGGCGGATTGCAGGTCAGTTCGCCAAGCCGCGCTCAGCCCCCACCGAGCGCCAAGGCGATGTGGAGCTGCCGAGTTATCGCGGCGATATCATTAACGGCATCGAGTTTAACGAAGCGGCGCGGATACCCGATCCGGAGAGGCTGCTGCGGGCCTATGCCCAGTCGGCCGCAACCCTCAATTTGCTGCGGGCATTTGCCCAAGGCGGCTTTGCCGATCTGCACAATGTGCATGCCTGGACGTTGGGCTTTATCGACAAGACGCCCGAGGCCGATCGCTACCGTGAGGTGGCGACACGGATCTCGGAAACCCTGGATTTTATGAGCGCGTGCGGGATCACGGCGACCACCACCCCCCAGCTCCGGCAGACCGACTTTTACACCAGCCACGAGGCGTTGTTGCTGGGCTTTGAACAAGCGATGACGCGCGTCGATAGCACGTCTGGCAAATGGTACGACACGGGCGCCCATATGATTTGGATTGGCGACCGCACCCGCAGTCCCGACGAGGCGCATATCGAGTTTTGCCGCGGGATTGAAAATCCACTCGGCCTCAAATGCGGGCCAAGCCTTGAGCCCGATGCTCTGATCCGCTTGTGCGATGCGTTGAACCCGCAAAACGAGCCGGGCCGCCTGACCCTGATTGCCCGGTTCGGGGCTGAAAAGGTCGGCGATGCGCTGCCCCGTCTCATCCGGCGGATCGAGAGCGAAGGACGGTCGGTGGTATGGTCCTGCGATCCGATGCACGGCAACACCATCAAGGCGACCACGGGCTACAAAACCCGGCGTTTCGATTCGATCCTCCGGGAGGTCGAAGACTTTTTGGCCGTCCACGAGGCCGAAGGCACCCATGCCGGCGGCGTTCACATCGAGATGACCGGTCAAAATGTGACGGAGTGCTTGGGGGGTGCCCAGGCGATTACCGATGAGGATTTGTCGGCCCGCTATCACACCCATTGCGATCCGCGCCTCAATGCTAATCAGGCGCTGGAGCTGGCCTTTCTGGTTGCCGAAGGGATCAAGCGGGGGCGCGAGCGCGGGCCGAGCCGGACGGCCCTGGCCTCTTAAACGGCCTCCTGATTGGCCGAGCCTGCGCGCCCGCTGGGCGCGGCCCCTGTTGCAGTGCAGCAATCTCGTAACTGCGTGTAACGAACAGTGTCTTGCGACTCACGGCGGTGTGGTCCATGTGGGCTGCGGGGGAGCCGGGCTCGCCGCGCAGTCTCATCGCGCCGCTGGCCTTAAGGGGGGTCCCCGACGAGAAAGGGGACGGGAGCCACAATCGTGCGCGCAGCCATTCTTGGTGCGGGGTTTTTCGGAAACCTGCATGCAAAAAAATACAAAGAAGTCGGCCGCCTCGATGTCGGTTGGGTGTTCGATCCGGACCCGGGCGCGGCCGCGGCCCTCGCCGAGACAGTGGGCGGCGAGGTGGCGGAGACCGCCGAACAGGCCATCGGCGAAAGCGATCTTGTGTCGGTTGCCGCTCCGGCAGCCCATCATTATGCCCTGGCGCGCCAGGCCCTGATGGCGGGAAAGCCAACCTATCTCGAAAAGCCGATTGCGCTCACCGCCCCTGATGCGGGTGCGCTCGTTGCCCTTGCCGAGGCGCGGTCCGTTGCCTTCCAGGTGGGGCACCAGGAGCGGGTGGTGTTTAGGGCCTTCGGGCTGCTTGATTTTCCCGAGCGCCCCACCCGCATCGCCGCTCACCGCGCGGGCCCGTTTACCGGACGGGGGACCGATGTGAGTGCCGTCCTCGATTTGATGATCCACGATATCGATTTGGTGCATCAAGTGGCGCCGGGCGCCCTTAGCGAGGTGCGCGCCCAAGGCCGGGTGCTTGAAGGGCCTCATACGGATGAAATGTCGGCGTCCTTCGTGATCGATGGTGCAACGTCAGTATCGCTCCTTGCAAGCCGGATGGCCGAGACCCGCGAGCGCTGGATCGAGCTCACCTATCCGAGCGGGACGATCAAGATCGATATGTTGGCCCGCACCGTGGAAAACACCACCGGTTTGCCTTTGGGGTCGGTCTTTGAGCGGACGGACCCCGATAAGCCCACCGTATCGGAGGACCCGTTGGGGTTTGCCATAGCCTCCTTTGTCGAGGCGGTAAGAGATGGCCGGGGGGCCCTCGTAACCGGGGCGCAGGCTGCCTTGGCGCTTGAAACCGCGCTCGCTGTGGAAGAGGCCGCCACTGCTCCGCTTGCTGTATAATGGGAAGAACAGGACAACAGACCGATGAGTAAAGTCGTTTCTCTCGACGCTGTGAAGGCGTCCCAGGCGGACAGGCCCATCGCCTTTATCGATCTAAAGGCCCAGGGCGAGCGATTGCGGCCCAAGATCGATGCTGCCGTAACGCGGGTTCTCGATCATGGCGCCTATGTGAATGGGCCAGAGATCGACGAGCTGGAAGCCAAGCTGAAGGCCTATACCGGCGCAGCGGACGCGGTGGCTGTCTCGAGCGGCACGGACGCGCTTGTCATTGCCATGATGGGCGAGGAAATCGGGGTGGGCGATGCGGTGTTCATCCCCGCCTTCACCTACAACGCGACCGCCAATGCGGTGCTGATGGTGGGCGCAACACCGGTTTTTGTCGACGTCGATCCCGAGACCTTCAATCTCTGCCCCCGCCATCTTGAACAATCGATAAACGCGGTGAAGAAGTCCGGTGCCCTCAAGCCCAAGGCGATTGTGGGTGTGGACCTCTTTGGTCGTCCGGCCGATTATGACGCGATCCACACCATCGCTGCGGCCGATGAGTTGATTGTGATGGCCGATGCGGCCCAAAGTTTTGGTGGGACGTACAAAGGCAAGCGTGTGGGGGCGGCCGCGCCGATTTCCGGCACCAGCTTTTTTCCCGCCAAAGGGCTCGGCTGCTATGGCGATGGCGGGGCGATGTTTACGATGGACCCGGACAAAGGGGCGCTGTGGCGGTCGATCCGGTTCCATGGCACCGACGAGGGGCGGCGGATTTCCGTGCGCGTGGGGCTCAATGGGCGGCTTGATACGTTCCAGGCGGCGATCTTGCTTGTTAAGCTCTCCGTCTACGACGAAGAATGGCAGACAAGGGCGAAAGCCGCGGCGGTCTATGAGAGCGCCCTTGAAGGGGTGGTCGGCCTGCCGCGCCGGGAAGAGGGCGTGGTGAGTTCCTATGGCTTGTTTTCGGTTCTGTTGCCGGAGGCTGCAGATCGCGATGGCATACAGGCTCGTTTAAAGGAGGATGGCATTCCGACGGCGATCTATTATCCCGTCCCGCTCCATCGCCAGCCGGCCTTTGAGAGCTTCACACCCGCTGGGGGCTTGCCGGCCACGGAGATGTGCGCCGAGCGCATCCTCGCCTTGCCGATGCACCCCTATCTTTCCGAGGAGCAGGCAGCCTTTGTTTGCGAGAAACTACAAGGCGCCCTTGCGTAAGGGCCTTAGCATCCCCGCCTTGATGGCCCTTGCCGTTGGGATGCTAGCGATGACCGGGGCCGAAACGCTAAGAGCTGAGGAGCCCGACCCCTTCGCCGTGGCAATCATGGCTGGGCGCCTCTCGGTGCTGCAAGACCGCGCGAGCGACATTGTCCGCGATGGGGTTTTAGGGCCCGTGATGCCGCTTGACCCGGACGATGAGAGCGAGCGGGCGGAAACCTATCGCAGTCTTTATCTGACCGTTGCTGAGGCGAATAACCTCCAGGCGAGGCTATGCGGCCGGTCCCTCATCGATCCGGCCCTGTGTGAGGCAGCCTACGATCCGCCTTGGCTCGTGCCCCCATTGGGCATGGCGCCGACTTGGCCTATGCTTGATGGCTGGATTGACGAGGCGCTCGAAGCCCTAAACCCGCTTTGGGGGGAGATTTGCGAGGCCGGGCGGCAGGCGAGGGGCGATGACCTGATCTGCTCGGTCGAGTGAGCCACCCTGGCCTTGCATGCGTAAGGACATTCGATGACGGACAGTCTCACCATCGCTCTTGCCCAAATCAACCCGATCGTTGGGGATTTAACGGGCAATGCGGACCGTATTCGCGCCAGCCGCGCCGACGCTGCGGCGGGCGGGGCGGACCTTGTCGCCTTCGGTGAGCTTGCGATTTGCGGGTATCCGCCCGAAGACTTGGTGATGAAGCCCGCTTTTATCGATGCCTGTCACGAGCGCGTCAAAGCGCTGGCGGCCGAGACCGCCGATGGGGGGCCGGGGCTCCTGATTGGTCTTCCCTGGGCTGATGATGACAAGCTTTTTAACGCCGTTGCACTCTGCGACCGAGGCGAGATCATTGGTCTACGGCACAAGCACTTTCTTCCCAATTATGGGGTCTTTGACGAGCTAAGGCTCTTCGATCAGGGACCGTTACCGGGCCCGTTCGATTTTAGAGGGGTGCGGATCGGTGTGCCGATTTGCGAAGATATCTGGTACGGGGATGTAGTCGAGTGCCTTGAAGAGACGGGTGCTGAGATTCTCCTGGTGCCCAATGGCTCCCCCTTCGACCGGCAAAAATTCGACGTTCGGATCCAACAGGCGGTCGCGCGTGTCGCCGAAAGCGGGTTGCCGATGGCCTATGTGAACCAGGTTGGCGGCCAGGACGAGTTGGTGTTCGATGGCGCGTCTTTCGTGCTCAATCCCGGCGGCGCGCTGGCCGTGCAAATGCCGGCCTGGAGCGAGGAGGTGGTGCTGACGCATTGGTCGCGCGGCGCGGAAGGCTGGACATGCCGCGAGGGCGACAAAGCCCTCATTGAAGATGGGCTTGCCGGCATCTATCAGGCCCTCATGGTGGGCCTGCGCGATTATGTGCAGAAAAACAAATTCCCGTCCGTCGTCCTCGGCCTTTCGGGCGGGATCGACAGTGCCCTGACGGCAGCCGTGGCGGCCGATGCCTTGGGCCCTGACGCAGTCCACTGCATTATGCTTCCCTCACGCTACACCAGCAATGAAAGCCTTAGCGATGCCGCCGACTGCGCCGAACGGCTTGGGGTGAAACTCGATCAAGTGGCCATCAGCGCTCCTGTGCAAGGGGTTGAGGAGGCCTTGGGCCCCCTCTTTGAGGGAACATCGCCCGACATTACCGAGGAGAACATCCAATCGCGCTTGCGCGGTTTGTTGTTGATGGCCGTCTCCAACAAGTTTCAGCCGATGGTGCTCACCACCGGGAACAAATCTGAGGTGTCGGTGGGCTATGCCACCCTCTATGGCGACATGTGCGGCGGCTATAACGCGCTAAAGGATAT
>JBCDJA010000142.1:0-6513 GCA_038748465.1 Pseudomonadota bacterium | reverse complement strand
TCGTTTGAGGCGTGGTTTGAAGGCCAGGGTTGGGCCCCGCGGCCTCACCAGAGGGCCCTTGTAGGGTTGGCCGAGGCAGGGCGCTCCTCGCTCCTCATCGCGCCAACGGGCGGGGGGAAGACCCTCGCCGGTTTCCTGCCGAGCCTCATTGATTTGGCAGGTCGTGCTCCCGCCGCGAAGGGAGGCCGCGCGGCCCGGCTGCACACCCTCTACATCTCACCCCTTAAGGCTCTCGCGGCGGACATTGCCCGCAACCTGGAGCGGCCGGTTGCCGAGATGGGCTTGCCGATCAGTCTGGAGACGCGCACCGGCGACAGCTCGGCGGCGCAACGCCAACGCCAGCGCAAGCGCCCACCGGACATCTTGCTGACAACACCCGAGCAGATCGCGCTGTTGCTCTCCCATCCCGATGCGCGGGTTTTGTTTGCCAATTTGCGCTGCGTGATTTTGGACGAGTTGCACGCGCTGGTGAATTCAAAACGGGGGGAGTTATTGTCCCTCGGTCTTGCGCGTCTGCGTCGCTATGCGCCGGGATTGCGCCTTGTGGGGCTTTCGGCAACCGTTCACGATCCTGATTATCTGCGTCGCTATTTGATGCCCCAAGCCCTTGAGGGCGAACCGGCCCTTTGCGACATGGTGACGGCAGCCGGCGGCGCTAAACCCGATATCTCCATTCTGGCCTCTGAGGCGCATATTCCGTGGTCGGGACACACGGCCCGCCACGCCATGCCGGAAATCTATGAGGCGATCAAAGCGGCGAAGCTGGCCCTTCTTTTTGTCAATACACGGAGCCAGGCGGAATTGGTGTTCCAGGGCCTTTGGCGCATCAACGACGAGGGATTGCCGATTGCGCTCCACCACGGATCTTTGGCGCTCGAGCAACGCTTAAGGGTCGAGGCCGCGATGGCGGAAGGGGCGTTGCGGGCGGTCGTCTGCACGGCAACGCTCGATCTCGGTATCGATTGGGGCGATGTCGATCTTGTCGTCAATCTCGGCGCGCCCAAGGGCGCGAGCCGCTTGCTGCAACGGATTGGACGCGCAAACCACCGCATGGACGAGCCGAGCCGGGCGCTTCTTGTGCCGGCCAATCGCTTTGAGGTGCTGGAGTGCGAGGCGGCGCGGGAGGCAGCGCTCGGCGGTGTGCTTGATGGCAATCCGCCCCGGAAGGGGGGGCTCGATGTGCTGGCGCAACACATTCAGGCAGTCGCGTGTTCTGAGCCCTTCGCGCTTGATGATCTTTATGAGGAAGTGGTGTCTGCCGAGCCCTTCCGCACCCTGACCTGGGAGGCCTATGAGCAGGTCGTCGATTTCGTTGCGACGGGCGGGTATGCCTTGCGGGCCTATGATCGCTTCAAGCGTCTGCGCAAGCGCGAGGATGGCCGGTTCGAGGTCGCGTCCAAGGAGGTCGCCCAGCGCTTCCGGATGAATGTCGGAACCATCGTCGAGGCGCCCATGCTCAAGGTCCGCCTCACCCGCAGACGCTCCGTCCCGGGAGAGCCGGGGGCGCGGCGCGCTGGGGGCCGGGCTGGCCGGGTGCTCGGCGAGATTGAGGAATGGTTCATCGAGCAGCTGGCCCCGGGAGACACCTTCGTTTTTGCTGGCGAGGTGCTGCGTTTTGAAGGTCTGCAGGAAACCGATTGTCTCGTCACCCGGGCCACCGGGGAGGACCCGATGGTGCCGTCCTACAATGGCGGCAAATTTCCGTTGTCGACCTATCTTGCCTCGCGGGTCAGGCAGATGATCTCAAACCGCGCCGGATGGTCGGCCCTTCCAGGACCCGTTGCAGAATGGCTCGATATTCAGCGGTGGCGGTCGGTGATCCCCAAACCGGGGGATCTGTTGGTCGAGACCTTTCCGCGCGGCGGGAAATATTATTTGGTCGCTTATCCGTTTGAGGGGCGGCTTGCCCACCAGACCCTCGGCATGTTGCTCACACGGCGCCTCGACCGGGCAGGCTTCCGGCCGCTTGGCTTTGTGGCAAGCGATTATGCCCTGTCTGTCTGGGGTCTGAAGGACATGGCAAAAGCGAATATGGATGAGCTGTTTGCGGAAGATATGCTGGGGGATGATTTGGAGGACTGGCTGCTAGAATCGAGCCTCCTGAAACGCACCTTCCGCCATTGCGCGGTCATTGCCGGCCTCATCGAGCGGCGCTATCCCGGGCTGGAAAAAAGCGGACGTCAGGTCACCTTCTCGACCGATCTCATCTACGACGTGCTCCGCGAGCACGAGCCGAATCATGTTCTCATGCAGGCGACCTGGGCTGACGCGCGGACGGGCCTTTTAGATCTGGGTCGGTTGGCCGATCTTCTCGCGCGGATAAAGGGGTGCATTCGCCCGATCGCGCTTGACCGCGTGTCGCCGATGGCCGTGCCCATCATGCTGGAAATCGGCCGTGAGCCCGTCTACGGTGAGGCCAGTGAGGCCATTTTGGCAGACGCGGCCGAGGACCTGATCGAGGAAGCGACGCGCCTTGACGAAACAGACATCGACCTTTTGCGGCATGACGGTCCGGCCTGACCCGGCAGGGGGGCTTTACCTTGAGGACGCGCACGTGCTGGTGGTGTCTGATCTGCACCTTGAAAAAGGCACGGCCTATCACGCCCGTCGCGGGTTGACCCTGCCGCCCTATGACACGCGAACGACGCTGGGGCGTGTGCGCGCCCTGGTTGACCTCTATCGGCCGCAAACCGTGATCGCCCTCGGCGATAGCTTCCATGATACGGGTGCGGAAGCGCGCCTTGATGCCGATGATCGAGAGGCGATCCGTACCATGACGGCATCATGCGATTGGGTCTGGGTGCTTGGCAATCACGATCCTGTGGCGCCAGCGGGCCTAGGCGGCCGGGCTGCGGAGGAGGTTGCGATCGGCGATGTGGTGCTGCGTCATGAGCCGGTCGAGGATGGGGCCGCGGAGATCGTCGGCCACCTCCACCCTTGCGCAATGATTGCTGGCAAGGGGCGGCGCGTGCGGCGTCGCTGTTTCGCCGTCGGCCGTAAGCGGATTATCATGCCGGCCTTTGGGGCCTATGCCGGCGGGCTCAATGTGCTCGACCCGGCCTTTGGGCCGTGGATGGGGCACGACTTTATGGCCTGGATGATGGGCAAGGACCGGATCTTCCCGGTGGAGGCTGCGCGCTTGTTGGCCGATGCCGGATCGTCGCCCGCCGGGTCGGCCCGCCTTCGTGCCTAAACGCCTTCGCGCGTAAATATTCGTGTGCCACGGCAGGGCTAATCTTTAGCGGCGGAAAATCACCGAGGCGATCCACCCGGCAAAAATCGCGAACAGTACGGCAGTCAGTCCGTACACAAATCCCCAATTATGGGCAAAGTTGAATAGCAAGCGCTCAATGCCGATCTTATCGACTTGCAGCTGCACCTCGTCATTATGCAGCACCCGCCCATCGCGGAGCAAAAACACCCGGGCCTTGAACTCGCCGACCGGTACGCTTGAAGGAACCTCAATGCGGGTGCGGAAAAGGGTTTCCTCGCGCACCTTGATCGCGCCTGGATTGTCTTGATAAAGGCCCTGGCGTCGCTTGCGTTCGATGATCGCCTGGCGCAGTTCAGCGACCGTTGCAGGGTCCGCCTCGCTCGCTCCCGGTTGCGGGGACACGTTGAGATTTTGGGTGCCGATCTCGAAGGCCTTCAGCACCTCAGGCGGGGCCGTGATGTCGAGCGGGCGGCGGGAGGCGACAAAGTAAAACCCCGGCACATGCTCGAAGGTAAGGCCGGCGCCATTCACCAAGATGCCGGCCCGGCGCTCTTTCCGGCGGACAGTGACGGTCGAGGGCGGCCCGCGCAGAACAACGACAATGTCAAGGAAGTCCTGCTCGAGGAAAGGGGCAGGCCCGTCCCGGATCGCGCCGAAGAGGATAAGCTCGGCACCTTTGAAATTTGACGTGATCTCAATGCGGTCGGCGGACAATTGGGGTACGACCTCGGCCGCGTGCGCACCGGCCGTCGCGCCCAACACCATCATGCAAACAGCCAAGGCGCGTGCGATCATCCGGCCGCCTCCACCGTGATCGAGAAACGATCCAGCGGGTCGGTCGGCGGAACCAAGAGGTCCGTCGCGATCCGCACGCCGACGGCAAGGACGAGCAGCGCCAGCAGCAGCCTCAGTTGCTCGCCCCGCAATTTCACGCCCGCCCGCGCCCCGAACTGCGCGCCAACAACGCTGCCCACAAGCAGAAGCAGCGCCAAGACAACATCGACGGTTTGATAATTCGTGGCGTGCAGTACCGTGACTAAGGCGGTTACAAAGATGATCTGGAATAGGGAGGTGCCGATCACGACATTGGTGGGCATGCGGAGAAGGTAAATCATGGCCGGCACCATGATGAACCCGCCGCCAACGCCCATGATGAAGGCAAGAAAGCCGACCAACATGCCAAGGAGAAAGCCAGGGATGGCCGATGCGTAGAGCCGTGAGCGGCGAAAGCGCAGCTTGAAGGGCAAACCCTCGATCCAGCTATGCTGTCCGGGTTTGCGCCGGCCAACGACCTTGCCCGCCTGCGCTGCGCGGATTGTCCGCAGGCTTTCAGCCAACATCAGTATGCCAACAACGCCGAGAAAGACCACATAACACAGCCGGATCAGGAGATCGATTTGCCCGGCATCGCGGACCTGGCCGAACACTGCATTGCCGATGAACGAGCCTGCGACACCGCCGGCGAGCAGCACGACGCCCATCGTAAAATCCACGGCATTTTGCCGCCAATGGGCGATGACGCCCGAGACCGACGCAGCCACGATTTGGTTGGCGCCCGTCGCGACAGCCACCGCGGGCGGAATGCCGATGAACATCAAAAGCGGCGTCATCAGAAAGCCGCCGCCAACACCGAACAGTCCCGACAAAAAGCCGACGGCCCCGCCCATGCCTAAAATGACAAAGACATTCACGCTCATCTCGGCAATCGGCAGATAGATCTGCATTCGGTCAGACTACCGCCTTTTGACACCGGTTCGGTTGGGCAATGTTGCCAAAGTGGACGAGCGGGCCAAAGCAAGCCCGCCTATCGGCGCTTGGCGAGGCGCAGACGGCCGGTCACACTTTTTGCGCTGGCGAGGGTTTGAACCGGGGCAGGGGCACCCGGTCTTTTTCCGCCACCTGAGGATCGGCCCGGCCAGCAAGCAGGGCTGCGAAGGTCTCTGCATCCGTGGGGAAGATGCCATTGGCGAGGGGATCAACCGGGAAGGGCTCCCATTTGCGGACATTGTCCTCGATCACAGTCAGAATTTGCCCGCCGAGCTGGCCGGTGAGCTGCTCGGCCGCGGCTGCCGCTTCCTTATCACCGTGGCGCCCGGCAAGCGTTAGCCATTGATAAGCAAGCCCATCGCTTTGTGCCACGCCGAAGCCGCTGCGATAGAGCACGCCGAGATTATATTGCGCATCGATAAAACCGCGCCGGGCGGCCGCCTCAAACCAGGCGGCAGCCCGCTGGAAATTTTTTTCCGTCCCCAAACCATTGGCATAGGCAACGCCGACATTATACATCGCGCGCCGATTGCCCCCTTCTGCAGCCTTTAAAAACCAATCGAAGGATTTGGTCTGGTCGGTCACGCCGGAAAGGCCCGAGGCATAGCGATGAGCAAGCGAGAATTGCGCCGCCGCAAGGCCTTGGTGGGCGGCCCGGCGCTGCCAATAATCAGCCTTGGTTTGATCGGCCGTCACCCCACTGCCCGCGTGATAGGACAGCCCCAGCACATATTGGCTAATCGCATCGCCCGATTTTGCCGCGGCCTCGACAATCTCAAGTGCTGACGGTTCAAAAGACCAATTGAGCGACACCGGCGTCAGGTCAAAACCGGGGCGCAGGGCCCGAAGGTCGCTTTCCACCTCGCCGGCGGGTGCGGCGTGACTAAAGGGTGTCGCGGCATTTTCCGTGTTCTGTCGATCCCAAAGGCCCCATGTGAGGGCGCCACCGGCGACAACGAGCGCCAGGACCGACAATCCAAACAATCCCCCGCGTCGAGGGCGCCGGGAAAACGGGCGCCACTTCTCGCCGGAAGCAGGGCCCGAGTGCTGGGCTTGGCGCTGGCCTGGCAGCGGCGTGTCGCCTTCCTCGTCCGCCTCGGGGCGTTCCATTACCGTTTGCCAAACACCGTCGTCCTTTGCCTTGTGGCGGGCCGCAACACGATCGGTTTCGTCCCTGTGGGGGGCCCGTGCCTCTTCTGCCGGCTCTTGCTCGACCGGCATGACCGGAGCAACCCGGCCGACCGCGCGCTGCTGGGTGCGTTTGCGCACCAAAAAGGGGCGCATGACCCGATCAGAAGAGGCTTCTGGGCTCTCTGCGGGGCGGGCCTCGGTAACGGCTATCGGATCGTTGGCGACGGTCCGCCGGCGGATTGATGTCTCAACACGATCTATACGGTTTCTCAGTACGCCAATGAGCGACTGAACATCATTCATGCGCCGGCTGTTCTCGCGAGTTGCACGGCGGATGCGACTGTCGAGACGGCGGACTTTATCATCGAGAGCGACGACGGCATCGTGATTGCGCCCCTCGA
>JBCDJA010000141.1:0-6516 GCA_038748465.1 Pseudomonadota bacterium | reverse complement strand
TGGCCGAGGCAGCAATTCCCAAGAGGCGCCGCCATCCGTTGTCTGAAAAATCGAGGCAGGAGCCCCGACCGCAAATCCGGTCTGGCCATCAAAATCGAGAGCGAAAAGGGCCTCGTGGGAGGTCCCGTCCCGAATAACCGAAATTTCGGCAAGTGCTGCGCTCGACCCAAGGCTGAAAAATAGGGCCCCCCGCGACAACCGCGCTTTTGAAGCGGCCGATGATCGGCCGGCTTGTCACACCCTCTGATGCTGCTTTCATCCCCTAAGCCTTTCCTTTCACCCTTGACGGGTGTTGCTCCCCCGATTTGCTATCTCACGCTTGCCGGTCACTCCACAAGTGAAAGATCGCGTGCCCGGTCTACCGCATGCACCCGGCTTGACACGCCAAGTTTGATATAGACCCGTTTCAGATGCCATTTGACGGTCTCGTCGGAGATGTTGAGCGCCGATGCGATCCGCTTGTTGGGCAAGCCTTGCGATAACAAGGTTAATATTTGGGTCTCCCGCTCACTCAGGTTTACCGCATCGCCATCAAGCTCTAACCGACGCAAGATGTGCGGACGCTCAGGCTCTGTTTCAAGGTCGTCAGCCAGCACAGCCCCATCGCGCCTAAAAATTGTTTGGGCGTAAAACCTTGTCTCTGGATCGAGGGACCCGGCCTCCAACAGACGATCAACGACCGGGCCCAACGCCCTGCCTGCATCGCTCAGCGTGCGCCTGAAGCCGAATGCTTTGCCGAGATGCAACGCTTGGATGAGCGCCTCTTGGGCGGCACGAGGCTTGCCCATCCGCTCCCAGGCGATGGCGGCCAAGACATCAATACGGATTTGGATGGGCGGGCGCCCGCGATCGGCAAAAAGCTCCTCAAGCCCGTCGATCAGCGCCTGGGCGGCCACAAACTCTCCCGTTTCGATGAGACATCGAATTTTCGATTGCCGGGCGATAAAGCGAATGTCGATGCGGGCGCTTGGGGTGTCAGACCCCTCGGTTTTGTCGATCCGGTCGAGCTCAGCCTGAACCTTAAGGGCTTCCTGGAGGTTTTGTTGGTGCAAGGCAAATTGGGCGCGCTGGGCAAGATAGATCGCCTGGGCCCTTGGGCAGGGTACGGAGAGTGCATAGGCATTGAGCCGCTCAAGTACATCGTGCGCTTCTTCAATGCGGCCCAGCGCGAAAAAGGTCCGTGCCCCATACAAATGCGCCCGAATCAAGCCATCGGGAAAGACCCCGCGGTTGATCACATCGAAGCGGTTGCGCAAAAGGTCATCGACCTCGTCAAGCCGGTCGGTCTCATAAAGGATCTGGGCCAACAAACCGGTGGCAAGGCAGGCGACGAGCGACCGGCGGCCATGCTTTTCTTCGGCCAGCTCCAGGCTCGTTCGGCATTTCGTTTCTGCCTCGGCGAAGCGGCCCTCAGAGCAAAGCACCATTGCTCCGATGCAAGAGCGGAATTGGGACGGGAAGTAGGCGTCGCTAATCTTCGGGTCATGGGCGGCCTTGCACAAGATCGCATGGGTTTCCTCATACCGACCGGTCAAGGCATAGGCAAAAGCCAAAACATTCGTACCCGCCCCAACATGAAATGCATCCCCGTCCGTCGGGAGATACTCCGCCAATTGGCTTGCGCTTTCTCCATCGTCCAAATAGCAATCGACCGCGTGGTGGAGGCTTGCCGCCTCGAACCGCTTCACATTTGCGTAGTCCGAATGATTGTCGAGCAACGTCTGGGAGATCGCGCGCGCTTTTTCAGTTTGGCAGGTCAAGCAATAGGCCCATCCGAAAGCCAGCATTAATCGTCCGCGCGCCTCTACAAGACGGCGCGGCAAGCGATCGTGCCACGCGAGCAGGGTGTTGAGTTCGGCTTGCTCCAATAGCTCCATCGCCGAAGCCTCGAGCAAATCGAGGGTCATCGTGACATCGCCAGCACTTAAAGCGTGTTCGACGGCCTGGATTGCAAAGCCATGGGTCTCGAACCACTGGGCCGCGCGCCGATGCAAATCCAAGACATCGATCCTGTCTTCGAGGGTTTGCGATAAATACCGCCCAATGCCGGCATGATAAGCCGGCCCATGCTCGCCGACCCATTCGCACAAATGCTGGGTCAGTGCCTTGGTGTCGGCCCGATAGCGCTCAAACAAACGATCGCGCAGAAATTGCTGAAAGATCGGGTGGTAGCGATACCAGTCCGGTTCATTATCGACCGGGAGCAGACACAACTTCTCCGATTCAAGATTATGCAACAGCTCACGGCAATCCCGCCGGCCGGTCAACGCCTCGCAAAGGTCCGGATGAAGACGCTCCACAAGGCTCGTCTTCATAACAAAGCTCTCTACGTCCTTGGGCAATTCATCGATGATGGACTGGGCCATGTGGGTGGCAAGCCCTGCCCGCCCTTCGCTATAGGACGACAAAAGATGCTGAACATCGATCGTCGGCTGGAGCCTCGTGGCGATCCACTGGATGGCTGCAATCCATCCCTCGCTCGCCTCATAGATGGTTTCGATATCTGCCGGCGAGATTTGCTCTGGACACCGATGTTCTAAAAAGGCTTTCGCCTCGCTATAATTGAACCGCAAGTCGCCCAAGGAAATTTGCGTCACCATGTCCTTCATCCAAAGATCGGCGAGCGACAGGCCGGTCTCCGTACGGCTGACGAGGACAAGATGAAAATGCGGGGGCGCTAGCGCAATCAACTCTTGCAGGCGCTGCTTAATGGCGTCGGATCGAACATGGTGAAAATCGTCAATAACGACATAAACCTCGCGGCCGTACTGACAGAGGTCGTTCGCAATCGCGCGGATGATCTCCATACCGCCAGTCGCAGAACCCGGTTGGTAGACGGACATCACGCCCTTTGCGAAGGCGCATTCGGCGTGTTCGAGGGCCTTGGTGAGGTAGGCCAGAAAGCCGCCCTCCTCGTTATCGCCCTCATCAAGGCTGATCCAAGCCACCTGTTTGCCCGCGGCGATGAGATCGCGGCGCCACTGGGCGGCCACCGTGGTTTTTCCAAAGCCCGCCGGCCCGCGAATAATCGCAACGGTGCGGTAGGCCCCCTCATTAAGCCGCGCCAGCAAATGCGGTCGTTCGATCAAGCCCCGAGCAAATCGCGGCGGCCCCAATTTGGTGCGCAAAAGCCCATCGCGTGAGGCCTCATCGGCGAGGGGCGTTGTGCCAGGCATTGACGTAACCCTTGAAATAAATGAACTGCCACGAGGGATACGGGCGCACCATTACCCGTTCGCCCGGCATGTCTTTGACGTGTGTTCAGGGTATTAGACGCGCGTCACGTGTCAACCAATCATCCTTTACGCAGCGGAAGCGCCAAGATCTCGCCAAGGGCCTCGTCCCGCACTCGCCCCGCGGTCTGCCGGAAAACCGCGGCCAAGATTTGTCTGGTCCTGCAGAGGCACACACGGTACCGGGCGCTCGCCCCTCGCGGCGATGCCCTAACGGCGTGGGTGCACGGACTGGGGCGTTGCTTTGAACGCCTCGAAGCAGAACCGCTCTTGCGGTTTTTCGGAAGCGGTTTTCGGGATTTCGGCCAAGACCTGAATAAAGGCCGGAATGAAATTGGCTTCCAAAACCTCCTTACAATGATCGAATACCGCCTGAGGGTCGAACTCGCCCGGCGCGCGGGGCACGATCGCGGCGACAACTTCCTTCTCGCCGGGGGCATTGGCCTCGGTTGCTATCCCCCAAACAAACACATCGTCGACTAATGGATGCTCGGCGACGGCTTTCTCAACGAAGGCGGGATTGATGAAATCGCCATTGCGCCGAATGGCTGTTCCCTTACGATACTCGAAATAGAGGAACCCATCCTCGTCCGCATGGCCGATATCGCCTGAGCGGAACCAACCGCCTTGTAGTTTCTTTTCTGTCGCATCCTGATTTTTAAAATAGCTGAGTTGGGGGAGCGAGC
This sequence comes from Pseudomonadota bacterium, assembly GCA_038748465.1. Taxonomy (GTDB): domain Bacteria; phylum Pseudomonadota; class Alphaproteobacteria; order M2410; family M2410; genus JBCDJA01. The sequence continues at coordinate 2,597 of JBCDJA010000141.1, read as the reverse complement.
CATCTGCATTTTTAAAGCACAATTCGCCCGACACGTAAGGCGGGCATTCTCGATCGTCCTCATCCCGTACGGAGCAAATCATCGACGGCGGTGCCTTGCCGATACTACCGACCGGACCGCCCGGTGGATTAAGGGTCAGCCCACCTTCCGCTGTCCCGTATAGCTCAAAAATCTCAACCCCAAACCGCTGTCGGAAGTTCTCCCAGATAACCTTTGGCATGCCGGCACTCAACACATACCGAACCGGATGATCGGCATCGTTTGGTTTGACGGGCTCTGAATAAATCGCCGTTGTCATGCCCCCGAGGAGGTTAAACATCGTGCAGCCATAGCGGCGCGTTATGTCCCATAGACGGGATTTGGTGAATTTCACACTGAAGACGCCGCGCAGGCCCATGGCAAGGACGTTGCCAAGTGTGATCAGCTGGGCATTGGCGTGGGTGAGCGATAGGCCGTTATACGGACGGTCATTCGGCTCAAGCCCAATCCCAGGGCCGATTGAAGCAATAGTACCAAAGCGTGCATGCGGTGAGAGGATCGCTTTTGGATCGCCCGTTGTGCCGGAGGTATAGAGCATTTGCATGGGGTCGGTAGACCTGGTGGCGCGGACCGGCAGGTCTGGCACGGGCCTGTCCATAAAAGTTGGATACGCCTTCAGACGCTTATCAGCATCTAAATCGAGGCCCGATGGGCCGGTTGGCACAACGAGGATCCATTCGAGATGATCCAATTGGCTCGCGACATCGCGATCAAGTAGGGCCGGTAGGGAATAATCGGCAACAACGAGCCCGCGGCACTCGGCAAAAGTCAGCATATAGACAAGCTTCGCGCCCTTGGTACGCGGATCGATGGGAACAAAGATCGTATTTGCGATTGACGAGCCGACCATAACATCCACGAATTCGGGATGATTTTGCATCATCAGCCCAAAGCTCTGCCCCTGCTGCATGCCGAGCTCGTCAAGCAATGCGGCAAAGCGCTGGCCGTTGTTCCAAAGCTCTTCGTATGTGCGCGTTCTGTCCGTCAGCGATCCATCGTCAGCGACCGCAACAAAGGTGAGCACATCAAGCTCAGAGGCGCTTTCGCACTTAGTACGGATGATATTTGCGAGAATAAGCGGATCGGGGGCCGACATGCCAGGTACCTCTTTTCGTTTATCGTTGAGCCTTCGTCCAAGGAGGCCTTGGGCGGCATGGCTAATGCGACAAGAGGGTCACGACAACGGCCGCTGAGTCCGCACCGATAAAACCACCCCCATTTTCAGCCAGCGCCACCTGTGCTTTTTCAACCTGGCGTCCTGTCGCACGGCCGCGCAATTGCTCGGTCAACTCAAAGATCTGCGCGATGCCGGTCGCCCCAATCGGATGGCCTTTCCGGTTCAATCCGCCGGACGGGTTTACCGGGATTGACCCGCCCAGCTGGGTCGCGCCCTCCTCGATCAGGCGCGGTCCCTCACCTTTAGGGCATAATTGCAGGGTTTCGTAATTGATAAGCTCGGCCGGCGAGGACGCGTCATGAAGCTCCACACAATCGATTTCACTCGGGCCTATACCTGCCGTTTCATAGGCAAGCGATGCCGCATAGCCAGCAACCGTCTCGCCTTCCGCCTCCACGTCAAAACCGCTCACCAGCACGCTCGAGCGCACCCGAACCGGGTCGACGATACCCAGTTTCTTGATCATCTTCTTACTGATGATCACGGCAGCGGCGGCCCCGTCCCCAATGGGTGAGCACATCGGCAGCGTGAGTGGATCGGCGATCATCGGCGCGTCAAGCACTTCCTCCGCGGTCAGCACCTCCTGAAATTGGGCGCGGGGGTTAAGACTTCCGTGATAGGAGTTTTTGGCAGACACCATGGCGAAGTGCTGGGGCGTTGCACCGCTCTCGGCCATATAATCCCGGGCCATGCACGCATAGATGTCCATAAAGAGCGATTTTTTGCGCCCGGCCTCTTGGGGATCGAACGCGAGGCCGTGGGTTTTGGCGCTGCGCTCTAGATAGGCCGTGATGGCAGCCGGGTCTTCCACATCCACACTGCCTTGAAACACAGAAAACGTGCGCGCCTTGTCCTCGTGATAGAGCTTGTCAAAACCAACCGCGAGCACGACGTCGTAAAGCCCGGCGGTCACCAGGGTGCAAGCCTGCTGAAAGGCGGTTGAGGCAGTTGCGCAAGCATTCTCGACATTGACGACGGGGATTTTATTGATCCCCAATTCGCGCAGGACGATTTGCCCAGGAACGCACACCTGCCCGGTGACAACGCTCGCCGCGGCCGTTCCCATCCAAGCCGCCTGGATGCGCTTCGCGTCTATCTCCGCGTCTTTAATCGCAGCCTCGATTGCCTCAATCGCCAGGGATTTGAGCCCCCGAGTCACATGTTTGCCGAACCGGGTCATCCCAACGCCGGCGATATATGCGCTTTGCCTCATCGATCTGCCTGCCTCCTAGGACCGCCCCTGGCATGGACGCCCTGATTACTATTTTAACCGCGCCGTGGGGATGTCCCTGCCGTGCCTTGCCAAAGGGTCGGCACGCACCTTGGAGAGGGATCGCGCCGGAGGCTCCCCTCAGTTTGGGGGGACCGCGAGCCAGAGCAC
>JBCDJA010000140.1:0-6536 GCA_038748465.1 Pseudomonadota bacterium | reverse complement strand
CGACTTGGGTCTCGTTGGGGGTTTTCCAAATCGGCAGATTGACGAGGGGAAGGCCCAAGGCCTTGGCGGCCTCGGCCTGGGCGCCGACCCCGGGCTCAATCCGCGTGCGCAAATCGATAACAAGCTTGAAGCCAAGCGCGCGCGCCTGCTCGGCCCCACCCTCTCCCAACAGACCGGCTGTCGCGATGGTGGGCCGGGGCCGGGAGTAGTTCCGGAACGGCGCGTCTTCCGGCGCCTCGGCCACGTCCTCAGCTGCGCGCACGGGAACGCCGGCACACGACAAGGCCGCCATGCCGGCGCCAATCAGGATGCGCCGTCTGGTGAGAGGGAAGGGATGTCTCGCGTCCATGATGCCGGCATGATACCCAACGGAGCGCGGACGGCCAGTCAAGACGGCGCGATCCCTCCTATTGCCAGACAATCATAGGCACATATGACGATCGTTCAGGGACCCAGCGGGCAAACCCCCTTTGTTGCGACGACCGTTATGGGCGATGCGTTGCGGGTCACCGGGGCAAGACTTTTGGAGTTCTACCCCATTGCCCTCGGCGTTGAATTGCTGGGTGCGGCCCTGGCTCTTTTCATCGCATCGGCTGGGCCGCCGGGCGCCGAGACGGCGGGCCTCTTGGCGCGCGTCTTTTTGTTTTTCTTCGCCGGGTTTTTGATCGTGATGCGGGCTGAGGCGCTGCTTGAAGAGCGATCGTTTTCTTATCAAAACGCAATGGGTTTTTTGCTCCGCGCGAGGCCGTTTTGGAATTTCGTTGCCTGCGTGAGCTTTGCGGTTTTGCCGATTGCGGTGATCCCGTCCCTTGAAGCCCTCTTGCCGGAGGACAGTGACGTCCTTTCAAGTCTGGCGCTGATCGTCACGCTTGCTCTTCCCCTTATTCTTTATCTCAGTGTGCGCTTGTTTCTCGCCGTCCCCGCCTCCTGGATCGAGGGTCTGTCGCCCCTTGCCGCCTTTGCCTATAGCTGGCGGTTAACCCGGTCACGATTTATCGCCTGCCTTTTTATCGGCATTCTGACAAGTTTTGCGTTTTTGGCGCTTGCGACCGTGGTGGCGCTGTTTGTGCCGTTTTTATATGTCTCGATGGCTGGTGGGTCGCCGGCGGGCCTCTTTATATTCGGCCCGTTCTCGACGATCTTCTTGCACGTGCTAGGCCTTGTTATGTTCCTCAGGCTGACGGACCGGCTCTCGGCAATTGACCTGCTTAGGAAGACGCGGTCTCTTCCGCCCGCCCAGATGTAACTGCAAAAAGCGCAACGGCCGCCGCATTGGACACATTGAGGGTTGTGAAGGCGTTTTGTGTTGGCAGGCTGACAAGCCCGTCGCATGCCGCTTTGACCGACGGGCGCAGGCCTTTGCCTTCCGCGCCGAGCACCAGAGAGATCTTTTCCGGCAGGGGCGCGCCCTGCACCGGATCGCCGGCCTCGTCAAGGCCAAGGGCAAAACGTCCCGCGCTTCGTTGTTCCTCGAGCGCCCGGGCGAGGTTGGTGACTCGCACCCAGGGCACCGCTTCAAGCGCGCCGGAGGCGGCTTTGGCGAGCACTCCGGTTTCAAACGGCGTGTGCCGATCCATGGTCACCATCGCCCCGGCGCCGAACGCTGCCGCTGAGCGCAGGATGGCGCCCAGATTGTGCGGGTCGGTTACCTGGTCGAGGACAAGGAGGGGGCCAGCATGGTCGAGGAGGGTTTCAAGGGCCGGCGGATCGAGCGGCGAGACTTCAACCGCGAGGCCTTGATGGACCGACCCTTCAGGCAACAAGCGGGACATCGCTTTTGGCTCGAGGATCTCTGGCTCGGTGCCGCTCGGCAGGTCGCGGGCCGCGTTGCGCGTCGCAATCAGTCGGCCCGTCGCGCGCTGGGGATTGGCCAGCGCTGCCTTGACCGCATGGAGCCCATAAAGCCAATAGGGGCCCGGCTCGCTGCGGGTTTCAGGCCGGCGCGCGCCCGTGCGCCGTCGCCTGCCATCGCTCTGGGGGGCTGTCTTGCGCATCCCCAATCATGCTCCTATAGTCCGCCGCTCCGATCCAAGGGCGGCCTGAAATTGCTGGGTCCGTTCGGTGGTTTAGGGCTTCTCATCCCAACGGGAAAGGGGCCTTGGCGGCGCCAGAGAGATGGTGCGACATCTCTTTGGCCGTTAACGGATCGGACGCCAAGGAGGGGTGCCCGAGTGGCTAAAGGGGGCGGACTGTAAATCCGCTGGCTATGCCTACGTTGGTTCGAATCCAACCCCCTCCACCAAGGCGTGCGGGTATAGCACAATGGTAGTGCAGCAGCCTTCCAAGCTGAATATGCCGGTTCGATTCCGGCTACCCGCTCCAATAATTTCAAGGGGTTAAGGGGTAGATAGGGCCGGATCGGCCATGCCGTGTGTAATCCGTTTGTAACTACCCCCCTAATTTGTTCTTTCCGCGTGCGGACAGTACCACGACATTTGTGTCGACATAGCGCCGGCGGATCGACCTGACCGCGACTGGAGATCAGCCCATAATCTCGGCAATGATCGCGTCGCTGTAGCCCTCGGCTGCCAGCCGAGTGGCGTACGTGCCCCGCAGATCGTGCAAGCGCTCGTCAACGCCGGCCTTGTCGGCGGCTTGGCGCATCACCTGAGACAGGCGATTGACCGGCCGGCCCGCGACCCTATTGAGGGCTGGCGGTATCTGCGCGCCTTGAGAACGATGGCCGTGTGACACACAGTCGGGTCGTCTTTGGCGCGCAGGCGCGGACGGCGAACGAACACCAACGTTTAGACAAAACACCAACGAATAAGGGGGGATCGATTATGGTGCCACCAAGCTGGGGCTATGCGCTCCTAACACTCCCCGCGGGGCTCGTCTTGATGGCCGCCGGGGTGTTTCTCGCCAAGCGCCCGATTTAAGTTGGGCGACCGTGGGGATACTCCGCCTGCACCACAAGTCTCTCCTTGTCAAAACGAAAGGCCTTCAATGGTGACGTCGACTTTCATTCTCGGGGGGGCTCGCTCCGGCAAAAGCCGGCGGGCGCTCGATTTGGCCGAGGAGGCCGGGGCGCGGCGGCTCTTCATCGCGACGGCCGAGGCGTCAGATGGGGAGATGGCCGAGCGCATTGCCCGTCACAAAACCGAGCGGGGGCCAGGCTGGTCGACCCTCGAAGCCCCGCTGGACCTTGTGCAAGCGATGGGCAAGGCGGCTGACACGGCGGATGTGTGTGTGGTCGACTGCCTGACCCTTTGGCTATCGAACCTCATCCATCACGCCCGCGATGTGCCCGACGAGACGGAGCGTCTGTGCGGGGCGGTGCCAAAGCTCCCTGTCCCGATCGTTTTCGTTTCCAACGAGGTCGGCCTCGGATTGGTGCCCGAAACCCCACTAGGGCGGTCGTTTCGCGATGCCCAGGGCAGGCTCAATCAAGCGCTTGCCCGCGTGTGCGATCGGGTGGAGTTCGTGGCCGCCGGCCTGCCCATCGCGCTGAAGGGTTAGCCGCTTAAAGCAGCCCTCAGCCGCGCTTCGGCCTCGGCATCGGCGGGCAAGCCGACACGCAGATGGGTTTGCGACCAGGCAAAGCGCCGCCCATAGATCCCCGCGCCGGCAAGGCGGTTAAATGCCGTATACGCATCGTCTGTCTCGACGAAGCGGAAAAGGCTGGTCCCGCCGACCGGCCGCATGCCGCCCGCCTTTAAGATCGCGTTAAGGCGCGCCGCTGCGTCGCCTAAAGCGGTTCGTGTACGAATTTGCCAGGCGGTATCGGCATAGGCGCGCGTGCCCACCGCTAGGGCCGTGCCGGAAACAGGCCAGGCCCCCAAGCGATCGGCCATGGCATCGCGCACCGGGGCCGGGGCGATGAGGGCACCGAGACGAAGACCGGCAAGGCCAAAAAATTTGCCGAAGGACCGCAGCACGATCAAACCGTCGGCGCCGCCCTGCGGGGCAAGGCTCCGCTCCGGGGCGAGGTCGGCAAAGGCCTCGTCCACAATCAGCCAACCGCCGCGGGCCTTGAGGGCGCGCCGGGCTGTCTCAAGGGCGCATCGGTCGAACAGGCGGCCGTCGGGATTGTTCGGGTGCGTCAGGACGATGGCATCGACCGACGGGGCGAGGGGTAGCGGATCCTCGGTCTTGAGGATCTCCGCGCCGGCCCGTTCCCAGGCGGCGGCGTGGTCGCCATAGGTGGGTGTTAGGATGGCGATGCGGCGAGGGCGGATCACATCCGGCAGGAGGCGGATGATAAGCTCGCTGCCGGGGGCCAGCACGAGCGATTGGGCGGGCGCGCCGATGGCCGCCGCCATGGCCTCCCGGCACGCATCGAAAGCCGAACGCGTCGGCAAACGGGCGAGGTCTTCCGGAGTAACGACCGTCGACGGATAAGGCCAGGGATTGATCCCGGTCGATAGGTCGATCCAGGGTTCCGGCGCGTGCGGAAACGCCTCGCGCATCGCATCGAGCGCGCCGCCATGCACCAGATCGCGGCTCATGTCGCAAAACCCGAGGGGCCAAATGCGAGAACTAAGGCACCGAGCTCGGGAAGAAGAGCACCGAGCGTCTGCGCAAGAGCGACGAGCCCGAGGAGAAGGGCCGCAAGGGCCAAAGCCCGCCTGTAAAGCGCCAAACCGGCAACCATATCGGCCGCCTGCGGATCGCGCCCGGTTTCATTCAGCCACGGCTCATCGCTGATTTGAGGGCCATGACCAGGGCTCGCGTAACGGCGTGGACCGGAAAGCCGCACCCCGAGACTGCCGGCCATCGCCGCTTCGGGCCAGCCGGCATTCGGCGAGCGGTGTCGGCGGGCATCGTCGATCGCGTTGGCGACGGCGCATCGGCCCAACCCCGCTGCGACGATCAAGAGTGCCGTCAGGCGCGCCGGCACCAGATTGGCCCCATCGTCAAGGCGCGCGGCAAAACCGCCAAAGGCGGCGTAGGTCTCGTTTTTATGGCCGATCATGGAATCGAGGGTATTGATCGCTTTGTAGGCCGCAAGCCCCGGCAGACCGAAAATCGCGCCCCAGAAGATCGGCGCAATAATCCCGTCGGATGTGTTCTCGGCGAGGCTTTCGAGGCCGGCCCGGGCGATGCCCGCTTCGTCCAACCGGTTGGTGTCGCGCCCGACAATGCGGGACACGGCGTCTCGGGCCTGATCGAGCTTGCCAGCGGCCAGGGGTTTTGCCACGGCCACGACATGGTCATAAAGGCTCCGCGAGGCGATAAGGCTCGATGCGATAAGGGCCTCGCCCGCATAGCCCCACCAGGTCGGGGGCAATAAAATTGCAACGGCATAGGCGAGCCCGGTCGCTAAAAGGACAGTCGACAGCGTGCTGATCATACCGGCGACATAGCGGGCGCGATGCGGCCAAGCGGGTCGGTTCAGAACTGTGTCGAAAGCCGTGACAACGCGGCCGAACCAGACCACGGGATGACGAATGCGGTTGTAAACCCAGGCCGGCCAGCCGATTGCGGCCTCGATCCCCCAGGCCAAGAGCATCAGCGCGGCGGCACTCATTGGGGCGTTGGGTTCGCATGCGGATGTTTGGCCAAGCCGAGCAGGGCGTCGATGTCCACCGCCGCCTCAAGACCATCGGCCAGCGCATCGAGGGCGCGTTCCACCTCGGCGCCGTAATTGAGCGATGGGTCGGTCTGCGCCCCCGCATCCGCCAGCCAGGCACGGCGAAACCCATCGTTTGTGAAGACGCCGTGGAAGTACGTCCCCTGAACTTTCCCGTTCGCGCTCGTCGCGCCGTCAGCCCCCTTAGCGGCGACCCCCTTTCCGATATGGGCAAAGGGGCGGCTCGTGTCCTGCCCGGTCGTCCGTCCCATGTGGATTTCATAGCCTGAAATCGCCTCGCCGGTTCGGGCGCACACACCGCTCACCGGCGCGACGCGTTTTTCAGTGGTCATACGGGTTTCGACATCGAGAAGGCCGAGCCCGTCCGCCGTGCCGGGCGCGCCGTCGACCCCGTATGGGTCGTCGATCCTGCGCCCAAGCATCTGATAGCCGCCGCAAATCCCAAGCACCCGTCCGCCGCCGCGCGCATGGGCGATGATGTCGTGGTCCCAGCCCTGCTCGCGTAAAAATGCCAGGTCCCCGAGGGTCGATTTACTGCCGAAGAGGATGATGAGATCTGCCGTCCGCGGAAGAGCGCGCCCCGGCGGGACCCACGTAAACGACACGCCGGGCTCGGCCTTGATCGGATCGGCATCGTCGAAATTGGCAAGGCGGCTCAGCATGGGCGCGGCGATCTGCAAGGCGCCCTGGCGGGTGTCGTCGGGCTTGCTCAGCGCCACCGCGTCTTCGGCAGGCAGGCGCGCTGTGGCCGTCAGCCAGGGGATGACCCCAAAACAGGGCCAGCCCGTGCGGGTTTCGATTTCGGTGACGCCGGCATCGAACAGCCGGGGATCGCCGCGGAATTTGTTGACGAGGAACCCACCGATCAGGGTCGCGTCATCGGGGTCGATGACAGCTTTCGTCCCGACCAGGCTGGCGATGACACCGCCCTTTTCGATGTCGCCGATGAGGCAAACCGGAACATTGGCTTGGCGAGCAAAGCCCATATTCGCGATATCCCGGG
>JBCDJA010000139.1:0-6549 GCA_038748465.1 Pseudomonadota bacterium | reverse complement strand
CTATGTCTATCGCGCCCGCCGCCCCTTTGTGCCCGAAAAGATCAAAGCCGTTCTCGATGGGACGCTGGCCGGGGTCATTCGATCCAAGGGGTTTTTTTGGATCGCGACACGGCCGGAAGCCGTCCTCGATTTCTCACTGGCCGGCGTTTTGTCGGATGTAAAGCCCCTTGGCACCTGGTGGGCGTCGGTTCCTGAGGAAACCTGGCCCAAATCGGAGGCCGTCCGTGCCTACCTCGCCGACCATTGGCAAGACCCTTGGGGCGACCGCCGGCAGGAGATCGTCTTTATCGGTGCCAATATCGATTGGGCAGGCTTGAAAGCCCAGCTTGATGCGGCCTTGCTGCCTGAGGGAACGGCAACGAGCCCCGACACGTTACCCACCGACCTTAACGACCCATTCCCGGTGTGGCACCGGGGGGAGAGCGCAGCATGACCGTCATCCAAGACCTCGTCAGAGCCCCAATCGCTGGCATTGAAACGGTCGACACGGCCGAGGGGCTGCGCGCGATCGCCAACGAGGGGTGCGCCGCGGCGGTGTGGGAGCGCCCCCCCTTGCCCGGCATGCAGGCTTGGGTCGACAGGCTCGATCCTGATCTGCTGCCCGAGGCGCGGATTATCCTGCGCCCTGATGAGGTGCGCGAAGCGGTCGACGCGATTTGCGATGACTGCGGAACACCTGCAGGCGCCGAGCGGACCCTCTTGGCGGACGACACGGCAGCCTTGGCAGAGCTCTTTGCACGGCTCATGGATACGTCTTATTTGCGACTGCGCTTTGATGTGGTGGACACCGATGCCTGCCGAAGGTTCCATATCGACGCGGTCCGGGCCCGCCTTATCTGCACCTATCGAGGGACGGGCACCCAGTATGGCACAACTGTGGACGGGGAGGACCCCAACCCCATTTTCACCGCACCGACCGGCTCACCCCTTATCCTGCGCGGAACCTTGTGGCCGGAAACCCCCTCTGCCGGGCTGCGACACCGCTCTCCCCCGATCCAAGGCACCGGCGAGACCCGGCTGTTGCTCGTGCTCGATCCAGTCAATGGCCCAAACGAGGACTATCGCTGAGGGGCGCAACGCGCCCATAGCGCTTGCGGGGCCGGCAGCCAGGCATGCGACCAGGCGGGCAGAGCCGGGCAGGCGGAACAACCAAGAAACGATGCTGCTCACGCTCCTTGTTCGGTGATTGCCGCGCGCTCGAGCTGACGGCGGTCGGCCACGATTTGCCGCGCCGCATCGCCGCCAACGCCCGCGCGGGTGAACACAACCTCCGCAAGATCAAGGCTCGCCTCAATGGTCTCCACCACAATCGAGGTCGCGCCCTTGGCCAAAAGCCGCCGCGCGTGGGCTCTGTCCCGGGCCCGAACCACGATAGCCAAGTCAGGCCAGCGTTCCTTGGCGGTCGTGACAATTGCCTCCGCGGCCTGATGATCGTCGATTGTCACCACCAGTTCAGACGCCTGATCGATCCCCAATTTCTCGAGAATGTGCGGATCGTTGCCGTTGCCGAAATAAACCGGCCGATCCTCAGCGCGGTGCTTTGACACCGAGGCGATATCAAGATCGAGCGCAATAAAGGGGATGCGTTGGGTGGCCAGGAGATCGCCCAAGAGCTGGCCGACACGGCCAAAGCCAGCGATCACCACATGGCCTTTGAGGTGGTCTGGGTCGACCTCGGGCGGGGCCAACGCTTCCACCCCGTCGCCGGATGGGGCCGGCGTCAGGCGCGCGCCCAAGCGGCGGGCAGCCGTCGCCATAAAAGGCGTCACCATCATCGATAGGATCGTCACGACCAGGATGAACTGCACTGCCGGCCCCTCGACAATGCCGAGCGCCAAGGCAACAGACAGTATGACGAAGGCAAACTCACCCCCCTGCCCAAGCAGCAAGGCGCTTTCTGCGGCCACTTCCCGCGGCAATCCCTTAAGCCGGGCGAGTACGTAGATGATCGCGCTTTTGAGCGCGTAGAGTCCCACCACACAGACAAGAATGCGCACCGGGTCGGCAAAAAGGACAGACAAATCAAGGCTCATGCCGACCGACACAAAGAAAAGCCCGAGGAGCAGTCCCTTGAACGGCTCCACATCCACCTCGATCTGGTGGCGGTATTCGGTTTCAGCGAGCAAAAGCCCCGCCAAGAACGCGCCGAGTGCCAGCGAAAGCCCCGCCTGCTCGGTAAACACCGCCGTGCCGATAATGGCAAAGAGCACAACCGCCATGAAGAGCTCACGACTTTTCGCACCGCCCACAAGGTGCAGCAGCGGCCGGACAACGATCCGCCCAATGAGGACGATCAGCGCGATTACCACCACCGCCTCGCCCAAGGCGAGCGCCAGCCCGGCCGCCACGCTGCCCCCCTGGCTGGCACCGAAGGTATTGGCGAGAAAGAGGATCGGCACGACGGCCAAGTCTTGAAACAACAAGACCGAAAAACTTGCCCGGCCCACAGGAGTGGCGAGCCGTTTTGATTCGACCAGCAACTGCATCACGATCGCCGTGGACGAGAGCGCCAGGCTTGCCCCGATTAACACCGCAGCTTGACTGCTGTTGCCGAAGTAAAAGGCAATCAGCCCAATGACGACCGCTGTTAGCGCGACCTGCACCCCGCCGAAGCCGAAGACCAGGCCGCGCATGGCGTTTAGCCGCGCAAAGGACAATTCGAGCCCGATCATGAACAACAGAAACACAACCCCGAGCTCGGCAAACACCGCAATGTCGTGCGCGTCAGAGATGGTGATGTAGTCAAGCCAGGGGAGCGCCTCGGCATATTGCGCCAGGCCATTGGGGCCAATGGCGATGCCAATCACAATAAAGCCCAGCACCGGCGTGATCGAAAACCTTTTCAGTACCGGGACGAGGATACCGGCGGCCGCGAGAAAGATCACGAAATCCTGTAGGATCGGCGCGAATTGATGCATGGGCAGTGTCCAGTCTCGGTAAGTCGTGTCGCAGGCTATCGTTTGCAGGCGCCCGGTTTTGGTGTCGGGATCAAGCCCAGTGCCTGACACAAGCAAAGCGCCGGACCAGAGAAGAGCGCCGGGCCAGAGATCAGTGCAGGCTCCCGCCCCGACCGTCCGCTCCCACTCCTCATTGGGACGCCTTTGGCGCAAATGCAGGCGATCCGGCTTGGTGTACTCGACTCTGACCCTTAGGGTTTTTGCTGCACTGCGTCAAATCCTCGGCCCGTCCGCGTTAGGCTCGAAAACGCCGATCGATATCCCTATGGTCAGGTGGCTCCGTCACGGTTGTACACGTGATTCAGCCCTAACCACAAAAAGGCCCACCATGGACATTGACATTGGAATAGCCTCAACAGACCGGCAACGCTCGGCCACGGCGATCAAAAAGCTCCTGGCCGACACCTACTCGCTTTACCTCAAAACCCACGGCTATCATTGGAACGTGGAAGGACCGCATTTCCAGCAATTGCATGATTTGTTCATGCAGCAGTATACGGAGATGTGGACCGCCGTCGATGAGCTTGCCGAGCGCATCCGCGCGCTGGGAGAGTATGCGCCCTCCTCTTATGCGGAAATGGCAAGCCTTTCTTCCATCACCGAGGAAACCGGCCAGCCGGACTGGAAAGCCATGGTGATGAACCTTGCCAAAGGCCATGAGGAGGTCGCCAAGACCGCGCGCGACGTTGTGCGCATTGCGGAGGAAATTGGCGATGATGCCACGACAGACGTCATCACGCCGAGAATAACCTTGCACGAGAAAACCGCCTGGATGCTCCGCGCAACGGCGAGTTAATCAGCCCACACTGGGTCAACCACACCAGGCCAAGAATTGGGGGCCAGCCCAGTCCCGCCCCCACAAAATTCAGGAGGATCCCATGTCCCATTTCGGCGATTACCAGAACGAGATTTATTTCAACGGCCTTGGTGGGGTGACGCCGAAATTCCCCATGGACTACGCGACCCTGGTGGCAAAGGTCTCCGCGGCGGTCTCGCCCAGCATCCACAATTATGTCTTGGGCGGTTGCGGCGATGAATGGACCCAAGACCAAAACGCCGAGGCGTTCCACCATTGGGGCATGCTGCCGCGAATGATGGTGGACACGCGCGAGCGGGACCTGTCGGTCTCTGTCTTCGGTCAGGACCTGCCCTCGCCTCTCTTCATGGCGCCGGTTGGTGTCAATGGCATCATGACCCAGGATGAGCGGGGCGATGTGGCCGCCGCCAAAGCCTCGGCGATGACAGGCGTGCCCTTTGTCGCCTCGACCCTTGCCAATGATCCGCTTGAAGACGTTATTAAACATTGCGGTGACACGCCCGCCTATTTTCAGCTTTACACGCCGAAAAATCGCGAGCTTGCTGAAAGCCTGATTGCGCGGGCCGAAAACGCCGGGTACAAAGCGCTGGTCGTGACCCTCGATACCTGGGTCACCGGCTGGCGCCCGCGGGACCTGAGTGCCTCCAACTTCCCGCAATTGCGCGGCCATGTGCTGGAGAATTACTTCACCGACCCTGTGTTCCAAAGCCTGCTTCAGGCGCCTCCGCGCGAAGATCTGCAGACGGCTATTTTGACCTGGGCGGGCGTCTTCGGAGAAGTTCTAACCTGGGATCATCTCAAATGGCTTCGGAGCGCGACCAAAATGCCGATCGTCTTGAAAGGCATTGGCCATCCGGACGATGCGCGCCGCGCGGTGGATGAAGGCGTGGACGCCATTTATTGCTCGAACCACGGGGGCCGGCAGGCTAATGGCGGCATTGCAGCCATTGATATGCTGCCCGGTGTGGTGGAGGGGGCCCAGGGCACGCCCGTCTGGTTCGACTCTGGCATCCGGTCCGGGACCGATGTGGTGAAAGCCATCGCTCTGGGTGCTGCGGCTGTGGGCGTGGGGCGGCCTTATTCCCTCGGCTTGGCACTTGGCGGCGCCGACGGGGCCGCTCATGTACTCCGTACACTGCTGGCCGAGGCTGACCTCATGATGGCCGTCAACGGCTATCCGACCATTGCCCATGTCAAGGCCGAAGGCGCCCGCCGAACCGACTAAGGCGCGCCTTGACATCGCCCATATGTGCAGATATATGCACATATTATGAGTGATGCTCAACGCCTTCAGGCTGCCGAGGCCTGTCTTGAGATCCTTGACACAGCGTTCTTCCGTGCCCTGTGCGAACCCTCGCGGCTGGAGGTTGTTGTCGCCTTGGTTAAGGTCGGCCGGGCCGACATTACAGAGATCGCCAAGCAGACGCCGCTTGATCGCTCTGTTGTCTCAAGGCACTTGCAAACGTTGGAGCAAGCGGGCCTTGCCGTGTCGCAGAAGGAAGGGCGACAAACCTTTTATGAACTCGACGGCCCCGCCATCATGGAAAAGTTCAAGACGGCAATGACAGCCATCGAGCCGCTTGTTCCCATCTGTTGTCCCGCCAATTCACGCTAACAGGATGGCGCCGCTCTCATCGTTCAACCCATCACGACGCAAGGAAATGTGCACCAAATTGCACACTTAAAGGAGATCATTCATGACACAGAACGTCACAGAAGAAGCCGGAACTTTTTACGCCGAAGCAGCAAAAAACCGGAGCGACGCCTCCAGCTATTGCGCCCCCACGCCCGACACCGCCCTCGCCGCCGGCTATGACGCAACCACCCTCTCGTCGGTCCCGGAAGAGGCGGTGAGTGCGAGCTTTGGGTGCGGCGATCCTGTCAGCTTCTCAAAGATCGAACCCGGTCAAACGATCCTCGATTTGGGCTGCGGCGCGGGTCTGGACCTCGTCATCGCTGCTGAAAAAACGGGCCCCGAAGGCCGCGTCATCGGCGTCGATGCAAGTGCGGACATGCTTGGCCTTGCCAAGGCAAACGCAGAGCGAGCCGGCTATGCTGACCGAATTGACCTGCGCCAAGGGGTCATCGAAAACCTTCCAGTTGAAGACGAAAGCATCGACTGGGTGATCTCAAATTGCGTTGTCAATCTGTCTCCTGATAAACACCAGGTCTTCCGCGAGATCCACCGCGTGCTCAAACCAGGCGGACGGGCTATCATTGCAGACCTAGTTGCCGATGATCTGCCTGACTGGGTAACCACCCATAAGGATCTTTATTCCGCCTGCGTATCGGGCGCTGTTTCGGAACAAACCTATGTGGCGTTGGCCCAGGCCGCAGGGCTGGTCACGCCGGAGGTAATCGCGCGAATGCACTATGATGAAGCGATGGTCCGTCATCTCATCTCGTGCGCCTTGCCCCTCTCGCTCGACGAAATAGCGGCCGAATTATCTCTATCGACAGAAGCCCTGATGGATCGGGCCGGCAAGGACCTCGCCGCGCGGATCACCAGTGTCAAAGTACAAGTCGATAAGCCAGTATACTGACCTATGGTCATAGGTGATAAGCACTCTTGATCCGCACCGATTGTCGTTTGGGCGCGGCAAACGCCAGCGCTCCTGCGGTCGATCTGACGCCCGGCTGGCCTAGCCAAACGTCCAGTCTGTGCTAGCTGTTAGGCTTGGCGCCTTCTCGGCCTCCTTGTGATTGAACCAGAATGTCAGACCGGATCCCCGTTACCCTGCTGACCGGCTTTCTCGGTGCCGGCAAGTCAACGCT
>JBCDJA010000138.1:0-6570 GCA_038748465.1 Pseudomonadota bacterium | reverse complement strand
GTCGGTCGACGATGAGGAAGGTGCCGCTGACGGCGAAGAGGCCGAGGCGAGCGATGGCGGCGGCGAGGCCGACAGCGACTGACCCCTGCCCTTTCGGCGGAGACCCCGATGGCGGTCCAACTCTTTGTCGGGCTTGGCAATCCCGGAGCGGGATATGCGGGGCACCGACACAATGTTGGGTTTATGGCGGTTGACGCCATCGCGGATAAGGGTTCGTTCGGCAGTGCACGAAATAAATTCCAAGCCGTGCTGCGGGAGGGACGTCCCAGCCGCGCGCCGAACGGCGATAAAGTCCTCTTATTAAAACCCCAGACCTTCATGAATGCGTCTGGCCAGTCTGTCGGCGAGGCGGCCCGGTTTTTTAAGGTCGGCCCCCAGTCGATCACGGTGTTTTACGATGAACTCGATTTGGCGCCGGGCAAGGTGCGCGTGAAACGCGGCGGCGGTGCGGCCGGGCATAACGGGATCCGGTCCATCGCGAACCATATTGGCCCAGACTTCAGGCGGGTGCGGATCGGTATTGGACACCCTGGCGATAAGGCGCGGGTGCAAGGCCATGTCTTGAGCGACTTTGCAAAGGCCGACGGGGCTTGGCTTGGCCCCCTGTTAAACGCAATGGGACAGTCTGCCCATCATCTGTTGCGCGATGCCGAGGCGCAATTCATGAATGACATCGCCATGGCCCTGCGTGGCACCGAGGACTGACGAATGAGGGGCGGCAAGGGAGCGCGATATGGGATTTAAATGCGGCATTGTGGGCCTGCCGAATGTGGGCAAATCCACCCTCTTTAACGCCCTGACAAAAACAGCAGCCGCCCAGGCGGAAAACTATCCCTTTTGCACCATCGAGCCCAATGTCGGCGAGGTCGCCGTGCCCGATCCCCGCCTCCAGCGGCTCGCGGACGTGTCGCAGTCGGCAGAAACAATTCCCACACGTCTCACCTTTGTCGATATTGCTGGCCTCGTCAAAGGAGCCTCGAAAGGCGAGGGCCTTGGCAATCAATTCCTCGCCAATATTCGAGAGGTCGACGCAATTGCATATGTGCTTCGGTGTTTCGAGGATGATGACATCACCCATGTCGAGGGGCGTATCGACCCCCTCGCCGATGCCGAAACGGTAGAGACGGAGCTTATGCTCGCCGACCTCGAGAGCCTTGAGAAGCGCTTGCCGGCCCTTGAGAAAAAAATCCGCGCCAACAGCAAAGAAGCAAAAATCCAAAAAGCGCTGATCGAGAGTGCCTTGGCGCTTTTGCGCGAGGGCAAGCCTGCCCGGCTCGCCGACATCGCCGAGGAACACCGACCCCTGTTCGATCAACTTAATCTGTTGACCACCAAACCTGTGCTCTACGTCTGCAATGTGGACGAGGACGCGGCCGGGTCAGGCAACGCCCAAGCTGAGGCTGTCCGTGCCCGCGCCGAGGCGGAAGAGGCCGCCTTTGTGGTCATCTCAGCTAAAATCGAAGCCGAAATCGCCCAACTTGCCGATGAGGAACAACGGGACTATCTGGAGACCCTTGGGCTTGAGGAGCCGGGTCTGAACCGGCTCATTCGAGCTGGCTATGACCTCCTTGGGCTGATTACATATTTTACCAGTGGGCCAAAGGAAACGAGGGCCTGGACAATCGTCAACGGCACGCGCGCGCCGCAAGCCGCCGGGGTGATCCATACCGATTTCGAGAAAGGCTTCATCAGAGCGGAAACGATTTCCTTTGCCGACTTTGACGATCTGGGCGGTGAGACGGCAGCAAAGGAAGCCGGCAAAATGCGCCTTGAAGGCAAGGACTATATCGTTGCCGACGGGGACGTGATGCATTTCCGGTTTGCCAATTAGAAGGGCCCGCCCCTCACTTAGGAAGGCCCGCCCGTCAAAACACAGCGCCCTGCGGTGCGCGCGCGACGAGCGCGACCTACCCGCTCAGGGCAATATAATTCTCGATATTTTCGATCAATTGCTCGGCAAGGGCCGACATCGCCTCATCGCTCGCCCAGGCAATATGCGGTGTCAGGATGACATTATCACGGCCCGCAGCCCGCATCAGCGGATGGTCCTTGGGCGGCGGTTCTTGGCTTGCAACATCAAAGCCCGCACCGGCAATGAGCCCCTGATCAAGGGCGGCAATGAGGGCGTCCTCGTCCACAAGTCCGCCGCGCGCGGTGTTGATGAGGAGCGGCTTTTTGGCCATGAGCGCAAATTCCGCCTCGCCGATCAAATTCTTCGTCTCTTCTGTCAGCGGACAATGAAGCGTTAGAACATCAGCTTGCATGAGGACATGCTCAAAGGGGATCGCCGGCGGCTGGGACGATCGGCGCCCCTTGCGCCCGGCAAACTGCACCTCCATGCCGAAGGCCTCGGCAAGCCGGCCAACCGCAAGACCGATTGAGCCGCGCCCGATAATTCCCAAGGTCTTGCCGGAAAGATCTGCAATGGGATGATCGAAAAAACTGAATTGGTCGGCTTCCTGCCAGCGCCCCTCAAGGATCGACCGGCGATAGGCCGGCACTTGCCGGCTCAAGGCCAGAATGAGCGCAAAGGTGTGCTCGGCAACACTCGTCGCGGCATAACCGGTGACATTTTTCACAAAGACACCGCGCTCATTCGCTGCCTCCACATCCACCGCGTCGAGCCCTGTGGCCGCGACCGCAATCATCTTAAGGTCGGGCAAGGTTGCTAGGGTGGCTGCCGTAATCGGCACCTTGTTGGTGATAAGAATGCTTGCCCCTTGCGCCCGCGCGGCCACCTGCTCCGCCGCTGTGCGGTCGTAATTCACCCATTCGTGCTCAAAGTCCGGCGCCCGCAGCGTGATATGCCGGGCCAACGTATCCCGGTCGAGAAAAACAATGCGTTCCATGGGTCCGGCTCCTTCTCCCTGTGCCTCCGCTGACGCCGTGCGTTGCGCTGCCGGACGGGATCGCTAATCTGCCTGAGCAACGAGCCGGACAGGGGGGTGACATGGCAGTAGGACGGGCGTGGGATTTTTCACAACACCTTATTTATGTGGCAGCAGCGCTGGCGGCGATTTTTGGCATCTTGGCCTATCTCGCCGAGGCGGACGACCGGGATTTGGAACGCCAGGCGCGCCTTGCCCTGCTGACCAACAATGCCTGGCAGACCCTGACCACGGGCACGAGCACCCAGGCCCAAACCCAAGCCTTTCAGACCTTGATGCGGCTCGGGATCAATTTCGACGATGCAGAAATCCCCGAACTGCAGCTTGCCAGTCTCGACCTTGAGGGGGAGACGATTGCAGATTTCCGCACCGATGAGTTTGCCTTTTTGCGCATGCAAGCTGACGGCATCACGTTCCGGAATTGGGCGCGCAAATCGCCGCAAAACGAACCGAAAAAGTGGCGGGTGATCGGCTCTAGCCTGCGCGGGGCAACCCTTGCCGGATCGCTCTTTGTCTTTACACGGTTTGAAGACACCGACCTTGAAGGCGCCAACCTGAAAGGCACCGATTTGCTGCGCAGCACCTTTGAACGGGTGAATTTGAAAAACGCCGATCTGTCCGACACCTGGCTTGTCGGCACGCAATTCATCGATGTGGATTTGCGCGGCGCAAACCTTTCCGGCGCCAAGGAGAAAGCCCCCTTTATTCTCGCGCCGGACCCCTCCTTTGAGCGGGTCTGCCTTGATGCAACAACGGTCATGCCGGACTGGTATGACGGCGAGATCGGGTGCCCGGCGGACTTCTTCACCGATGACCCGGCCTACCGGGAGCGTTTCGACACCTTAGAGGTGGATACCGTCGAGCCCTTCAAACGCACCATTCCCTGGTTCGTTTCCTGGATGGGTGGGTTTTGAGGAGGAGAAGTGGTACCGCCTCCCCGGATCGAACGGGGGACCTCTAGATCCACAATCTAGCGCTCTAACCGACTGAGCTAAGGCGGCACGCGCAGCCACCTGACGTGACCGCGTTCAAAACCCGACAGGCAGCCCAACGGCAGCAAATCGGAGGCCGGACAATAATAAGGGGGCGCCTGTCGATCACGCGCCCCCGATTTGTCTTCCGTTGGCTTTCCGTCAGTAGCCCGTCAAGCCATGCACGGTCCCAAACGGGCCCCGCGCCTTACTTGCCGCCCGTTGAGCGCAGCTTTTCAAAGCTTTGCTGGTACGGCGCCATACCCTGCTTGGTGGCATCGGTCAGCAAGGACTGAACCCCAGTCAATTGCTCGGTCATGGCCTTCATGCTGTGGACCGCAAAGTCCTGCTGCAGCTTCATCGCGTCGGCTGGCGATTTCACATCGCTGAGCGCCTTTACAAAGCTGGCCTGTTCGTCGAGTTGACTGCGGACGAAATCCAGCGACCGGCGCTGAAGCTCCGTCGCGGCGCCAATCATGGTCGACTGGGACGTTTCAAAATTTGAAAACGCCTCGGTTGCCGCTTCTTGGATTTTCTCGAGTGCCCCGTCTCCATCGACCTTAAAGGTGGAGAAGAACTGCTCGGCCTGCGCAAACGGATTAGAAAATCCTTCCGCCCCGCCAAAACCGGTGGGGGCGACACTCGCCGTCTTTTTGCGGGGCGACGCGGGCTTTTTTGCCGTTGTCGTCGATCGGCTTGAAATACCCATGGCCTCGGCGTCCTTCGCGGCCGCCTCGCCTGCCTTCACGTCTGCATCGGAATTTTCGCTCATCTGTTTTGACCGTCCGTTGGAGCCCGTGGTGCCTGTTCTTGTTGTCGCCTGCTCACTCATTTGGTAGGGCCTCTTGCCTTTCAATGCTGGTGGGTGACCTGGTCAAGTCCGGTGAACGACCGGCGCTGGTGGATGACCTGGAACGCGAACGCTTCGTTCAACCTCGACGTTAGCGGAATTGGGGCATTGCATCCACCGGAAATTGTGCGCTGCACTCTAGAGAGGTTTTAAAAAATCATCGAAGTTGGGACTATATGGTCGTCTTAAGTACCGTGTGGACAACAAAATCTGCCAGCGGGTGCAGATCCGCACATTTTGACCGATAGCCCATTTCGCAAACGCACAAGGACGTCATAATGAGCGGGATTAACCGTCAAACGGACGACGAGGGCGAGGTCACCATCGGCCCGACCGACCAGGGGATGGTGCGCATTTACGTCAAGTCCGAGGCTGTCAATTTGCCCATGGACTTTCTCCCGGAGGAGGCACGGGAGATGGCCGAGGAGCTGCTTGCGGCCGCCGAACAGGCCGATCGCGATGCCCGTCGTCAACGCCGATCGGGCGATGGCGACGCGCCCGCCCGCCGGCCCGGAGGCCGCCAGAAATAGCGCAAGCCCCTGTGGTTATGGTACAAACCCACAAGCTGAGCGGGCGGCAGACCTGGGTAACAGGCCAGGCGCCGTGCCGGCTTAAGGAGTGGCGTGCGTGAGTATCAGCAAATCTTATGAAGACGCGGCCTGGCCCGCGTGGATTTGGGACCCGCTGCGGCGGCGGGTCATCTGGGCCAATGGGGCCGCGGTGCGCCTCTGGGACGTGGAGAGCCCGGCAGACCTCTACGATCTCACGTTCCGGCCCAGCGATCCGGTCAGCCGTGATTTCGATAGCCTATTTGCCGAATTGAACAATCGCGGCGCCAAACCTGACTCGGACGAGGCCCCCCTCACCTCAGAAGACGGGAGCCTTGACGCGCGCCTCATCGCCATCGCTGGCGGTCGAACGGGGTTGTTCATCACCGTCAACACCCCCCCACGCCAGGAAGGCGAGCAAATCCTCGACCGGATGACGCGACTTTACCGGCTGCTGGGCCTGGAGGCGCCGGTTCCGCTTATCTTATTTGACCAATCCGGACGCTTCGTGACCCAAAACCGGGAGGCGGAACTCGTGCTCGGCGACAACCCGCTCAGTCTTGCAGGCCTTGTCTCCGACCCCCAGCTTGCCGACCGCATTTTGGCCCGGGCCGGCGAGCAGGGGGTTGCGGGACGGTCGGTGCATTTAAACACCGTATACGGACGCTCTCTCCACCGTCTCACCTTGCGAAAATACGAGACCCATCACAACGGGGCGCAGGATGATGCAGGCTTCGGCGGAGGTGGCGGCGTTGGCGGGCATCCAAAAACGGCGCACAGCAACGGGCAACCGGTCGACGCTGGCGACCTTGAGCCGCTTTTCCTCGCCCATTTCAGAGATTTGCACAGCCCGGACGAGTTAGAGGGCAGTGAGTTTGCCGCCCAAGATGCCGGCCAGCTTCCCCTGCCCTTGCGGCGCACCGCGCCCCCACAACCACGGCCGACCGCCCCCCCTACCCCGGCGCCATCGCGCTCAACCGAGCCAGACCGGCTGAACGGAGCCGGTCACGCAGACCCGCCGCCGGGGCTCTTGCCCATCGGGACGTTGCCCTACGGCCTGCTCGTTCTCGATCGGCACCTTCGCATCAAACAAGCCAATCCCATGGCCCAGCGTATTTTCGCTCGGGCAGGCCGTGAGGTCGAGACGGGCATGCCGGCGGCCGACCTCTTCCGCGATACCGATCGGGAAGCTGTTTTGGCGCTTTTCAAAAAGCTGTCCCATGCCAGCGAGCCATCGCAAAACGGCGATGCGGGCGGGCGCCAGGCTTATGTGAGTGTCCTTGACGAAGGTGTCGCCTGCGAGTTGCGGGCCG
>JBCDJA010000137.1:0-6605 GCA_038748465.1 Pseudomonadota bacterium | reverse complement strand
CGGTGCCCAGCATATTCTCGGCAGGCACGCGCACATCATCGAAGAAAAGCTCGGCCGTGTCGGAGGCCTTGAGCCCGATTTTTTCAAGGTTGCGGCCCCTGCGATACCCCTCAAGGCCCTGGGTTTCCAGGCAAATGAGGGACAGCCCCTTGGACCCGGCATCCGGCTGGGTCTTGGCCACAACGATCACGAAGTCAGCCCAGATGCCGTTCGTAATGAAGGTTTTTTGTCCGTTTAGAACGTAATGGTCGCCGTCTTTGACAGCCGTTGTCCGCACGTTTTGGGGATCAGAGCCCGTGCCCGGCTCGGTCATCGCAATGGCGCCAACGAACTCGCCGCTCGCAAGGCGCGGAAGCCAGCGCTGCTTTTGCGCATCCGAGCCATAAGCTTCGATGTACGGCGCAACAATGGCCGAATGGACCGTGTTCCCAAAACCAAGGCCAAGCCCGATCCGCTCCAGCTCCTCGATAATGACAGCTTCATGGCCAAAGGTGCCGCCGATGCCGCCATACGCCTCGCCAATGCCAGCGCAAAGCATGCCCATCTCGCCGGCTTTGCGCCAGGCATCCCGGTCCACCTTGCCCTGGTGCCGCCACGCATCCACATGGGGCTCGAACTCCCGGGCGAGGAACTTTTTAAGTTCCTGGCGAAAGAGGCCCATGTCTTCGGTTTCCCAGGAAGGACGCCGCATCGCTCCGCCCTCAGATCTGGTAGAGCCCGACGACGCACGCGCCGCCCAGCCCAACATTGTGTTGCAGGGCTGTCTTTGCCCCTTCCACTTGCCGCACCCCTGCCTCGCCGCGCAATTGCATGACAAGTTCTGTGCACTGGGCAAGGCCGGTCGCGCCCAAAGGATGGCCCTTCGAAAGGAGCCCGCCCGATGGGTTCGTCACCACGCGCCCGCCATAGGTGTTGTCCCCATCGGCAATAAATTTCTCGGCGCCGCCCTCTGGCGCGAGCCCCAGGGCCTCGTAGCTGATGAGCTCGTTGGCGGTGAAGCAATCATGAAGCTCGACGACATCCACATCCTCAGGCCCAACCCCGGCCGTTTCATAAACGTCCGCGGCCGCCTTGGCCGACATGCCATAGCCGACGATTTGCGCCGGGCTGCCGCTGTCAAAGGTCGCCGGATCGTCCGTGGTCATCGCCTGGGCCTTCAGCTCCACACAGCGCGTAAGGCCGTGTTTTTTAATGAAAGCCTCAGAGACGACGATTGCCGCCCCCCCGCCACAGGTTGGTGGGCAGCATTGAAGACGCGTCAGCGGCCCGTGCATTTTCGGGCTTTCCAGCACCTCCTCAACGCTCACCTGGGTCCGGAACAGGGCTTTGTCATTGTGCTCGGCATGGGCGCGCGCCTTGACCGAAATTTTCGCGAAGGTTTCGTCCAAGACACCATACCGGCGCTGCCATTCAGCACCCGCCCCGCCGAAGAGGCGCAGTGCCATGGGCGCCTCGGAAGTCCCTTCGATCGCGTCCATCGCATCGAGGAATTGCTGCATGGGGCTGGGGCGGTCTTCGTACACATCGCCAAGCGCGCCCCGGCGCATTTGCTCGAACCCAACGGCAAGAGCGCAATCGACGGCCCCGCTGGCCACGGCCTTACGCGCCAAATAGAGGGCGGTCGACCCGGTCGAGCAGTTGTTGTTCACATTGATGATCGGAATGCCGGTTAGGCCAGCCCGGTAGACGGCGCGTTGCCCGCTGGTGCTGTCGCCGTACACATAGCCGGCGTAAGCCTCTTGGACGTCAGTGTAGGAGAGACCACAATCGGCAAGCGCAAGGTCGATCGCAGTTGCGCCCATTTCATCGTAGTCGGGGGACGTGCCGGGTTTGACAAATTGCGTCATGCCGACGCCGGCGATGAAGGTGCGTGCGCCCATACCCCACTCCTGGTCTCGTTTCCAAATTTGTTGTTGGGGCGACTATGATACTCGCCAGTAAGTTTGTCTACTTAAAAATTGACACGGCGTCGATCTCGGAGCACGATGCAACAAAAGAGGGAGCGCGGGAACGGTGTCAACAGTCGAGCAATCGCCTTTTCACGACCAGGGGGAGCGCAGCCGGGTGAAGCAAGCCAAGGCCGATGCCATTATCGAGGCAGCGGCCGGGTTGTTTGCTGAGCAAGGCTATTCGGGCACAACGCTGGACGGCGTGGCTGCCCGTCTCGGCATCACCAAGCCGACCCTTTATTATTACTTTGCCAACAAGGAAGAGATCCTCATCGCCTGCATGTCTTCCGCGTACGAATCGGTGGTCGAGCACGCGCTTGTTGGTGCCAAAAACCTCTCGGCGCGCGATCAATTGTTCACGGTGGCCGGCGCTTATCTCGATGTGATGATGCAAGACACCGGGCGCTGTCTCGTGCGGGTGTCTCATCTCGATCTCACCCCGGCTGGACGCGCCAAGATGAGCGGTCTTAAGGGCAAGATCGATGCGGAAATCCAAAAAATTTTGGCTTCCGGCATGAGCGATGGGACCATTCGTGAGTGCGATGTACGGGTCACAGCCTCGGCGATCGGCGGCGTGTTAAACGCGGTTTCGTTTTGGAAAAGCTCAGAGACCAACGCCCGCCGCCCCGAATTGCGCGAGAAATTCCTCGCTGTGATCGCAACAATGATCTAGGCCCCTGGACGCGTTTGCAAAGGCCACTGGGGCCAAGGGCCGTGTTGGCGCAACGGCCAGGCAACAAGGCCGCGTAAAGCCGAGCAACGCCGGGCAAGTTTTGGTCCGTCGGCACTGGCCGGCTTGCAGTCGCCCCTTCATGCATGCTTAACCGGCTGAGAAAACCACACCATTGGGGGAGGATCGGATGGATATTCAAGGACAGATCGCGATTGTGACGGGAGCAGCCTCGGGCCTTGGGGAGGCAACGATCCGGGCACTGAGCGCGGCTGGCGCAAAGCCGGTCCTGTGGGACCTCAATGCCGAGCTTGGCGAGGCGGTGGCAGCCGATATCGGCGGCCGGTTCATCTCCACCGATGTCAGCTCGCCGGACGGCGTGGAGGCGTCCTTAGCGTCGGTGCTCAAGACCGAGGGGGTGCCGCGCATCCTTGTCAATTGCGCCGGCATCGGCCCGGCCCAGAAAACCGCCGGCAAAAAAGGCGCGCATGATTTCAATCTCTTTGCCAAGGTGATAGCGGTCAACCTGACCGGTACGTTCAACACCTGCAGGCTGGTCGCAGCGGCCATGCGGGAGGCGGAGCCCCTCGCCGGGGGTGAGCGGGGCGTGCTGATCAACACCGCCTCGATTGCCGCCCAGGGCGGCCAAATCGGTCAGGTTGCTTATGCCTCCTCCAAAGGCGGGGTGCTTGCCATGACCCTGCCCATGGCCCGCGATCTCGCGCAAGACGGGATCCGGTGCAATGTGATTATGCCGGGCCTTTTCGACACGCCGTTGCTGGCGACCGCGCCCGAAGAGGTGCGCCAGGCCTTAGCAGCCTCCATCCCCTTCCCGCCGCGCCTCGGAGACCCGAACGAATTCGCCTCCATGGCTGTCGAGATCGTCCGGAACACGATGATGAACGGGGCGAGCGTGCGGGTGGACGGGGCGCTGCGCATGGCCCCCAAATAAACAAGCACAACGGCTGGGCGCTGCATCCGGCGTCCAGCCCCCTCACCCTCAGTCTACTGAAGGGTTTCAGGCCGTCCGCTCGAGGATCGTGCAATAGTTCGCAACCCCAGCACCGCCCATATTGAACACGCCCCCAAGCGCGGGGTCATCGGCCTGCAGGCCCGAGGCCTCGCCCACGAGCTGACGGGCGGCATGCACGTGCATCGAGACCCCTGTTGCGCCGATGGGATGGCCTTTGGATTTGAGGCCGCCGGAGAGATTGACCGGCAATTTTCCGTCCGGTTGGGCCCATCCCTCTTTCACCACGCGCCAGCCCTCGCCGGGCCCGACAAGCCCCATCGCCTCGTATTGCATGAGTTCCGCGATGGTAAAGCAGTCGTGGGTTTCAACAAAGTCGAGATCTGAAAGGCCAATTCCGGCGCGCTCGAAGGCCTGGGACCACGCCCGTTTAACCCCGCCAAGCTCCGTCATATCGCGCCGGCTCATGGGCAAAAACTCGTTCACATGCGCCATCGAGCGCACCGCAATCGCCTTATCAAAATCAGCACGCCGATCATCCGACACCACAATAAGTGCCGACGCACCATCGCTCACCATCGAACAATCCGTGCGCTTGAGCGGTGCGGCGACCATCGGGTTCTTCTCCGATTCTTTCAGGCAGAAGGCCGCATCGAAATCCTTTTGGATGTGGGCGAGCGGATTGTGGCAGCCGTTTTTGTGGTTCTTGGCCGCGATATGGGCGAGCGCCTCGCTTTGATCGCCAAAGCGTTGGAAGTAAAGCTTGGCGATCTGCCCGAAGATGCCGGCAAAGGAGGCGCTTTCGCCGCCCTCCTCCGGCAGATAGCTGGCCGAGACGAGCGCTTTATTCACGTCACGCCCGCTGCGATGGGTCATCTTCTCAACCCCGGCCACGAGAACCACATCGGCCATGCCGCTCTCGACGGCTTTGACGGCCTGGTGCACCGCGGCCGAACCACTGGCGCAGGCGTTTTCCACATGGGTCACGGGTGTATAGCGCAAGCTTTCATCCGCATGGAAAATAAGCGAGGCCGGAAAGCCCTGATCGTCAAGACCACTGTTAAACTGGCTAACATACGCCTCGTCCACATCACCGCCCCCAAGGCCGGAATGATCGAGCGCCTCGTTGACCGCCGACACGAGCAGGCTTTCCACCCCGTCGTCCTCAAGTTTGCCAAATTTTGTGTGACCCCACCCAACGATCGCTGCCATCGTCCACTCCTCTGCTTGCAAAACAAAACCGGCCACCAGTGTGGCCGGTTTCGTGGTTCGGTCAATTTGGCCGAGCCGTTATTTGATCATGTAGACTTTGTAGTTCACCCCGCCATGGCCAGGCAAGCCAACACCGACCGCCACGATGCGGTTGAGCCAGTCATATTTCTCGCTGGCGATCTCAAAGATCGGCTGTGTACGGAAGTAATAGCTCGATGTGTCGATCTTGTCGGCATTGCCGAAGTCGAGGAATTTGGGCGCGTCGGCAGGATTGTTCATCACAATCCGGCCTCCATAGGTCATGTATAGGATCGACCCGTCGTCCAGCTTTGCACAGGCCCGCACATCAAGCGCCATGGTGCCATCGGACCGGGCCCGCAACCAATCCCCACCTCCAGGCAACACCTCGCCGCGGATCTTCGGACCTTGCAGATAGCCACCGGTGACATAGACAACCGCACGGGTTGCCTCCGGCGTCTGGCCCAAATCAACGGGAGCCTGAAGATCGGCATGCATTTCAAAGAGGAGTTCGTGTTCGAGCGGCAATTCTGGCAGTTCAATTTTCTCAGCGGCAGCCATGGTCGTCTCTCCCTTGGATTTTCAGACGGTTTGCCAATTGCCGTCCCTTACGAGGCCGTAAAGCCGCCATCAATGGCAAGCTCTGCCCCCGTGACCCAGGACGACGCATCCGACGCCAAATACAAGATGGCATTGGCAACGTCTGCCGCGGTTCCGAAATTGCCCATGGGAAACAGTCCCTTAAACAGCTCTTCCGCCTCGGCTTCGTCTTTCGCCATGCCCATCTCGACGGCGTGACCAAACAGGTCGGTACCCATTTTAGTGGGAATTACCCCAGGATGCACGGAATTGATGCGAACCCCGAGGCCCCGTTTGCCACATTCCACGGCAGTATGTTTGGTCATCACACGCACGGCCCCTTTCGAGGCGCCATAGGCGGAAAAGCCGGCAACCCCCACCAAGCCTGCCACCGATGACAGATTGATAATCGACCCGCCTTTACCGGCCGGCCCACCCGGCATCATCGCCCGGATCGCCGCGCGCATGCCCAGCCAAACCCCGTCCACATTGACGGCAATCTGTTTGCGATACTCATCGTAGGAACAGTCGGTGATGAAATTCGTCATCTCGATGCCCGCATTATTGACGAGCACGTCTAGGCCACCAAAGGTTTTGACCGTTTCGGCCACAACCTCATCCCAACGCCCTTCGTGTGTGACGTCTTGCTCAAGCGCAGCCGTCTTTCCGAGGGCGGAAAGATCCTTGGCGGCGGCACGCACATCCGCATCCAGGATGTCGGTCAGCATCACGGATGCGCCGGCCTTTAAGAAGGCCTCGGCGGTTTCATAGCCTAGGCCGCGCGAGCCACCAGAGATCAGCGCAACACGGCCATCAAGGCTAAAAGGGCCATAAGCGTGAGACATGAGTAATCCTCCCTAGATGTGGCGCGGCACCCTTCCATGGGGTCTGGCCGGCCAAGGTTCAGAGCAAGTGACACCCCAGAATACGACACGCACGAGGTACGAAACCCCCGAAGTAAGGGACCCCAAGACTCCGGCACCCTGAGGGCCCGCTCCGGCGCGGTCTTGTTGCCGCTTGAAGCTTCACGGGTGCGGGGCGCCCCGGACACACTCTCCTGCCCGTTGCTCATCGCAGACGGGTGGGCGCCACACCCCGATTAAGGGGTGTGCCACAGGAATGCTCCAAGGGGCAATGACAACTTGTCCGTACGCTGCATTGCAGCATAATTAGGGGGCTTACGTGCCCAGCTGTCTCAGGGCGGTCT
>JBCDJA010000136.1:0-6633 GCA_038748465.1 Pseudomonadota bacterium | reverse complement strand
CCGGCGCCGCGTGCCATGGGGCATGATGACCTCGTCGATATAACCGCGCTGGGCGGCCACGAAGGGGTTACAGAAGCGGTCTTCATATTCCTTGGTGCGCTCGGCGATTTTCTCTGGATCATCCATATCCTTGCGGAAGATGATTTCTACCGCGCCCTTGGCGCCCATGACAGCAATTTCAGCAGTCGGCCAGGCGTAATTGACATCCGCCCCAATGTGCTTTGAGGACATCACGTCATAGGCGCCGCCATAGGCCTTCCGTGTAATGACCGTCACTTTCGGCACGGTGGCTTCGGTATAGGCAAAGAGAAGTTTCGCCCCATGCTTGATCAAGCCGCCATATTCCTGGGCCGTGCCGGGCAAAAATCCGGGTACGTCGCAGAAGGTGACGATGGGTATGCCGAAACAATCGCAAAAGCGTACGAACCGGGCCGCCTTGCGGCTCGCGTCGCTGTCCAACACGCCGGCCAGCACCATGGGTTGGTTGGCGACAAAACCAACCGTGTGCCCCTCTATGCGGCCAAAGCCCGTGATAATGTTCTTGGCGAAATTGGCCTGCAACTCAAAGAAGTCGCCCTCATCCGCCACTTTGATGATCAGCTCCTTCATGTCGTAGGGCTTGTTGGCATTCGGCGGAATGAGATTGTCGAGGGACATGTCCGAGCGGTTGATATCGTCAAAGCTCGGTATGTGCGGCGGGTCTTCCCGGTTCGAGAGGGGAAGAAAATCCACGAGCCGCCGAATCTCGATCAGGGCCTCCACGTCGTTTTCAAAGGCGCCGTCGGCGATTGAGGATTTGGTGGTATGGACCTTCGCTCCACCCAGCTCTTCAGCGGTCACCGTTTCTTGGGTCACGGTTTTCACAACATCAGGTCCGGTCACGAACATATAGGACGTGTCCCGCACCATAAAGATGAAGTCAGTCATCGCAGGGCAATACACATCGCCCCCTGCGCAGGGGCCCATAATCACCGAGATTTGCGGGATAACGCCGGAGGCGCGGACATTCCGTGTGAAGACCTCTCCATAACCGCCCAGCGCGTCCACCCCCTCTTGGATGCGCGCACCCCCCGCATCAAACACCCCGATAACGGGCGCGCCATTGCGCATGGCCAGATCCTGGATCTTCACCATCTTCTCGGCATGGGCTTTACTCAACGAGCCACCAAAGACCGTGAAGTCCTTGACGAACACATAAACGAGACGCCCGTTGATCGTGCCCCAACCGGTCACCACCCCATCGCCGGGAATTGTGGTCTCGCCCATGCCAAAATCGACGCAGCGGTGCTCGACAAAGGTGTCGTATTCTTCGAACGATCCCTCATCGAGGAGAATGTTGAGCCGCTCCCGGGCGGTGAGTTTGCCGCGACCGTGTTGGGCCTCAATGCGCTTTTGCCCCCCGCCGAGGCGAGCCAGTTCGCGCTTTTCTTCGAGTTGTTTGATGATGTCTTGCATGGGTCCCCAGGGATAATGGTCGCTGCAATGTGGCGGCGCGGGCGCACCGAAGGCGGACCCGCATGGCATGTGAAGGGTGGCTAGACCCGAAACACAGTCAGACACACGGCTTAGAGGGCTCGCCGTGGACCAGCCAGGATTGGTTCCGAGGTCGCCAATGGCAAAAGACGAAGCCCGCAGACGCCCGGAAAAATCCGGGTTCGAGCAGGCGCCAGGAGCCCGTGCATAGCAAGGCCGGCGCCGCTTGCCAATGTTTTGGGATTGACACCCGCCAGCCCTTGCACAGGGCGTCAAATCCCGAGGCGCGGGCGCGGCTCCATGGCACCAAACAAGGCATCGAGCGCCACTAAATCGGCGCGGATCCGCTCCCGACCAGCCTCAGCTTCCGGATCGACGCCCCAATGCTCGGCCTGCCAGAGCGCCTCAAGGCACCCGGCCTCAAAGGCCGCATCGCCAGACAAAGCGCCCTCAAGCAGCATCGTACCCAGAATCAGCGATCCGCTTGCTGCGACAGCGGTGTGGAAAGCCGCGAGGGTGATCGGCTCTAAGCGGGCCGCCGCCGCGCTGACCCGGACCTCCAGTCCATCGGGCAAGACTGGCACCGCGAGGGTTCGGCTCACGGCCAATTGCGCGCCGAAACGCTCAGCGGCCCAGGCGAGGCATGGGTCCCAGGTTGCGCTCTGGGCCGTCACCAGATCGGGAGGTTCCTCAGCTCGGAAAAGCACGGTGTCGGTCCCGAGATAATTCACCGCCGATTGCGCGATTGCGCCGGTGTGGGACGCCACCTCATCAAGGGCGATGTTGACGATGCGGGTGACTGGCATGGCTTGCGGGTCGATCAGCGCGCCGGCGTCCCGCCATTCGCTGGCCACGAGCTTCGCAACGCCTTCGGACAGGACAGCGACTGGGAGGCGTTTTGGCGTCCTAAGGCCCCGCCCGTCGAGCTGCACCTCGAAGCGATCATCGACGGCTTGGACGCTGACATCTTTGTAGAACCGCTTGAGGGTTCCAGGTTTTGCTGAGGCGGCGTCCTCGCTCATTCGTGTCATCCCTCATTGCCCGGACGCGCCTGCCCGATCAATCGAATATCGCATCCACCGTTGCGCCGGAAATCGCCCGCCCGCTCGGTGCAACCCGGCGCGGAAAGTCCTCGGTACACCGATTGGTCTCAAGCGCCAACGGGTCGATCAGGTCGAACACCTCATCCACCGAGCCCCCGGTAACAAGGCCTGCCATGCCGCGCAAGCCGCCCTGCAGGCGGGTCCGGCTTTGGGCCTGAAATGCGGGGGCGCTAAGGGGGCCTTTCACCTCGATGTCTTTCACGCTGCGCAAAACCTCCGGGTCCCAGGGGCGCGGCGCAAGCACCGCCTCAAGGGTTCCCTCGGCAAGATCGAGTTCTCCGTCTGCCGATAAAATGCCACTGGAAAGGCGAAAGAAACTGAGATCGGTCCGCGCCAAGCCCCGCTCAATCGTCACCGATGACAAACCACATTGAAAAACAAACGGCGCCCCGTCCCGCGCAAGCCCGGCGGCCAGCAAGGTCTCCGCCAGATCGTTGGAGAGCGTGCGCAGGGTGTCTTGGAAGACCAGCCCGGGGCCGACGGCAATCTGCACCTCGCCGTTGACGGCCCGCTGCCAGGCCTCAAACGATTGACCCTCGGTTTTAAGGTCCACACTGGCCGTGAGCGGGGCCCTCACGCCCGCCTCAGGGCCGAGGCCGATCCCCGAGAGGAGCCCGCTCGATACCGGATTGTCGGCCCGCAGCCGAAGCGCCGCCTTAGGGTGGGCGGCACGAAGCACAATCGCGTCCGCCTTAACCTCGGTTGCGCCCTGCCGCAGAGCCATATCCGAGAGCGCAAGGGTTTCATCGGTCAGCGTTGCGGTGCCCGTCATGGAATCGAACACCGCCCCACCTAAAATCCCGCCAGAAAAATCAAAGGCGACAACACCGCCGATCACAGGGGCCGCATCGCCAAAGAAAAGCCCCTCAAGCGCGACACCCCGGCTTGCTCCCTCCTCCGCTGGCTCGGCGGGGGATGGCTGCGGGGCGGCGGGCCCGAGGGCATCAAAGTCGGCGAAGTCAGATGTCACCTGCACCGAAACCTCTGGCCGCTTGCCGTCAAAGTCGAGCGCGCCGGCGAGCCGATAATCGCCCCGGCCGATCTGCGCCCGGCCGGTTTGGATGGTGAGAAGGCCTTGACCAAGGTCAAACGTTCCGTCAAAGGACAAAGGGCCAGAAAGACGGCGAAGCGGCCCAAAGCCGCTCCCAAGCAACTCAGGATGCGGTACAAAGACGCTCGCCGTAAGGGGCATGGCCGCAGTCTCATCGCGCGAGACGTGGCCCGTCATTTCAGCCAAGGCCTCGCCGTGCCGAACGATCACAGAAAGGGGTGCCGTGCCTTCCTCTACGTGTGACAGAATGCCGAGTGTGCCCTTAACTTCCAGAGCGGCAAAACCGCCCTTCCCGACCGCGCTAAAATCAAGGCCATCCGTATGGGGCTCGATCGTGAGACGGCGCAGGGCAACGTCGTAAAGGTCTGCCAGCCGAAAGGGCAAGAACTCGATCAGCAAATCCTCAAGATCGATCCGGTCGATCCGGAGGCCCTCTTGTGCTGAAACCCGGCGGATCGTCCGGTCTACCCATTCCCGGTTGGCGACACGTACATCGCGCAATTCCACCGCCGCCGTGCCGGATCGGGGCAATAGAATATTAAGCGGTGAGACCTTGAAAATCGCAGTACCCGCAACAAGCGCCTCATCGCCGAGCACCAGATCGCTTGCAGCAAGTCTGATGCGCCCATCAAAGGTAGGCCGCATACGGATGGCCCCTTCGATCCGAGCTTCGTCGTCCAAATAATGGGCGATGACCGGCTCGATAAGCGCGCGGTGCCGGCCCAAATCTTGGGTTAACCCATAGCCAAGCCCCGCCAAGACCGGAATCCCAAGAAGCAAAAAAGCGATACCCAACCGACCCATCGCCGCTCCTCACTGCGCCTCGAGGCGGCTGGCGCGGTTAGGCGTCATGGCTCACCTCAGGCCCTCGCGCCAAGCCAAAATGGGTTTCAACTTGATGCCTTAAGGCCTGCACCGAACCCACCACGGCCCCAGCACCCGCGTGGGTGAGCGCGGTCGAGGACGCCCCAGACCAGGTCACGCCGATCGGCAAAACACCGGCATTCCGGCCGAAGATCATGTCATCGTCGGTATCGCCGACCATCACCGTCTCATCGGGGCGGGTCCCTGCCTCCGCCATGACCCGTTCTAGACCGAACGGATGGGGCTTGGAGGGGCCATCGTCTGCCGTCATGAGGGCGAGGAAATAGGCGGTCAAATTTTGGGAGTTGAGCGCGACAAGGGCCCGCCTGCGCGAGGCACGCGTTGCGATGGCGCACAGAACCGGGCTCGGGGCCCAGGCGTCCAAGCAGGCGCGCAGGCCCTCCGGCGCGGCGTAGCGCCCATCCTGGCCCCGCACAAAAATCGTGCCCTCAAGGTCGAAAACGACCAGCGGCATGCCACACCCCGCCCGAAAATGTCTCCCCCAACGCCCGTTGTACTGGAAGTCCGGCACCGACAGAAGGCGTTTACCCTGTTTGAGACAATGGAAAATCGGGATCGACACGGGTCTCAAAGCCATAGGTTTGCCAGAGGGTCTTGAGAGTTTCGGGCAGGGGCGCGCGGAAATCGTAGGTCTTCCCGTGTTTGCGCGGCAGCACCAGCCGGCAGGCATGCAGGGCAAGCGGCGTGTCCGAGCGCATCGCGTCCACATCCCGGCTGTATTTTTTGTCGCCCAAAATGGGATGGCCCAGGGCAGCGCAATGGATGCGGAGCTGGTGCGTGCGCCCCGTCACCGGTTCAAGCGCCAGCCACGCGGCCGTGCGGGCGGCCCTGTCAAGGCGAAGCAGATGGGTTTGCGCGGGCTTGCCCTCGCCTCGCTCAAGGGCGCCCTGGACAGCTTGAAGGGCCCTCGGACCCACATCGTCAATCTTGGGCACAGGCATGGTTAGGGTGCCTTGCTCGACATCCGGAACACCTGTGACGAGCGCCCAATAGAGTTTGCGCACCGCCTTGGCCCGAAACCGCTCAGCAAGGTCTGCCGCGACCGAGGCTGTTTTCGCGACCACCAGCAGCCCGCTCGTCTCCTTGTCGAGGCGGTGGACAAGCTTTGGCGCCGGCTCCCGTGGCCCAACAAGCCCCGGCAACAAGCGGTCGATGTGATCGCGCGTCCCAGTGCCCCCCTGGACGGCCATACCCGGTGGCTTGTTCAAAACAAGGATGGACTCGTCCTCAAAGATGACTATCGAGCGAACGAGCCTGCGTTCCGCATCCGACAGATCGTTTCTTGACGAAGAGTGGGTTGTCCCCGATGGATTTGCGGGGATTGGAGGGATACGGACGGCCTGGCCCGCCTCGATCCGGGTCGAGCCCTTGGCCCGCGCGCCATCAAGGCGGACTTGACCGGTACGCAGCAGTTTCTCGAGCCGTCCATGGGACAATTGCGGATAGTGTCGCTTGAACCACCGGTCTAGCCTAATGCCATCGTCATCGGCGGCCACCTCCACCGTCTCAACACCGCTCACGGGGCACCCGCCCGAACCAGCCAGACACCGGCAATCACCGCAAGCAACGATAGGGTGACGGACAGTAGAACATAGGTCGCGAAGGCCCCGACGGCGCCTCGCTCAAGGAGTTTCAAGGCATCGAGGGAGAACGCTGAAAAGGTCGTAAAGCCCCCAAGGACACCCGTCATCAAAAAGAGAAGGAGTGTCGGCGATAGATCCATCCCGCCACGGGCTAATTGAAACACAACACCAATGACGAACGAGCCGAGGACATTCACCAGCATCGTGCCATAGGGGTATGTCGTACCCAGAAGATGGCCAGCGGCAAGCACGGCCCCATAGCGCATCGACGCCCCAAGGGCCCCACCAACGGCAACGGCAAGGAGATTGGCGGCCATCATTCGCTGCGATCTCCTTTGGTCAGCTCTGCCCGCAAGTGGGCGAGGTGCTTGAGGCGGGCTTTGTAGTCTGCCTCCCGGCCTTGGTCCGAGGGTTCGTAAAAGTGCGGGCGTTCGCCCAAGCTATCGGGAAAATAATTCTGGCCGGAGAATCGCTCCTCCGTCCCGTGATCATAGGTATAGCCCTCGCCATAGCCGAGATCTTTCATAAGGCCGGTCGG
>JBCDJA010000135.1:0-6642 GCA_038748465.1 Pseudomonadota bacterium | reverse complement strand
ACGATTGCGCGTGAGGATCTGCAGGACAGCACGATCACCATCACGTCCCTCGGGCCTCTGGGCGCGCTGGCCACCTGGATGCGGGCATTCACCTCGATGAAGTAAAACTCTTCCCGATCGAGATCATAGAGGAACTCCACCGTACCCGCATTGCGGTACTTCACCGAGGTCACAAGGTCCACCGCGGCTTGGTGCAGAGCCGATTTTACTCGCTCGGGCATTACCGTACACGGTGCTTCCTCGATGATTTTTTGATAGCGCCGTTGCACCGAGCAATCCCGCTCGCCGAAATGCACCACATGGCCGGTCCCATCGCCCATGACTTGCACTTCCACATGCCTGGCGTTCTCGACAAAGCGCTCCATATATAAGGTGCCATCGCCAAAGGCCTCCTTGGCTTCGGCAGATGCTTTGTCAAAGGAGGTTTTAAGGGCGCTCGCATCTCGGGCAATAAACATGCCCCGTCCGCCGCCGCCGGCTGCCGCCTTCATGAGCACCGGAAAGCCAATGCGTTCGGCTGCATCGATCGCTTCCCTCGCGCTACCGATTTTGTCGGTCCCCGGAACGCGCGGCACGCCAACCCGGTCTGCAATGGAGCGGGCCTCTAATTTGTCCCCAAGCGCGGTCAGGATCGATCCGTGGGGGCCGACAA
This sequence comes from Pseudomonadota bacterium, assembly GCA_038748465.1. Taxonomy (GTDB): domain Bacteria; phylum Pseudomonadota; class Alphaproteobacteria; order M2410; family M2410; genus JBCDJA01. The sequence continues at coordinate 5,990 of JBCDJA010000135.1, read as the reverse complement.
AGGTCACATCGTTGTCTGCACAAAGATCAGCGAGGGCTGCCCGTTCAGACAGAAATCCATAGCCCGGATGCACCGCATCGCACCCAGTGGCCAAGGCGGCGTGCACGATGAGATCGGGCCGCAAATAGCTTGCGCCCGCCGGCCCAGGGCCGATCACCAAGGTCCGGTCCGCGAGGTCCGCGGCCATCGTGTCCCGGTCGGCTGCCGAAAGGACTTGCACGGTCTCAATGCCGAGCGCGCGAGCGGCTCGGTTGATCCGCACAGCGATTTCGCCGCGGTTGGCAATGAGAAGGCGGGAAAGGGGCAAGGCAGGCGCCTATTCTGACGGCTCAATGAGGAACAACACTTGATCGTGCTCCACCAGTTCTGAGTCGGTGACACAGATTTTCCGGATCGTACCTTTGAGGCCGGCCGTCACGGGCGTGAACAATTTCATGACTTCGATCAGGCACACCTCGGTTTTGGCATCGACGGCCTGGCCTTCTTCCACATAGGGTGGAGCGCCTGGCTTTGGCGCGCGGTAGAACGTACCAAGATTAGGGGCCTTGATGGCGATGAGCCCGTCCGGGATCGCATCCGGTGCCGCGGCGGGGCTAGGCGCGAGCGGTGCGGGAGACGTAGGGATGGCGGCCTGTTGCCCGCCCTGCATCGCGCCTCCCGGCCCCGGCCCCGGCTCTGGGCCAAGTGAGGGCGCGGCAAGGCCGGGCAGGGCAGCGCCCGCCTCGCTTGAGAGAAAGATCTCAAAGCCGTCCATGGTCAGGTGGAGCTCATCCCAGTCGCTGTCGTTAAACAGTGTGATGAGCGCTTCGATATCGTCGGGGCTCACAGAAGCCATGCCGATCCTTCCGGGGGTTGGCGGGTTGGCAGATCACCCTTGCGCATCAGTGGCAAGGGTGTCTTTGTCCGGATCGGGATGATCCATGTGTAAGGCTGCAAGGAGGGCCGGGAGAACCGGATCGATGTAAATGGCCTTAACGCCGGCGCCAATCGCCGCCCGTACGCCCTCATCGCTTGCAAGCGCGCCCCCTTTGGCGGAGGTTTTGCCAGCCAACAGCGCCGGTAATTGGGCCGGGTCTTCTCCGCCGGGCGTGCGATCAAGGTCAATGATGTCGGCAGGCTCGCTTTGCCCCGGCCTGTCGATGCGAATGGGCGAGCGTGCCTGGGCCCAGGCAATTAACTTCGTGAGGGTCGGATCGTCGCTTTCGCGGGGGACCGTGACCGGCAGGGCGCCCGCATAAACCGCGCCTTCGCCGCCATCGACCGTCACATCGCGCCCCTGCAGGGCCAGGATGCGGCCCTCGCCGCAGCCCACAATACACGGCAAGCCAAGCGCCCGGCTTACAACCGCAGCGTGGGAAGTGGACCCGCCTTTCTCGGTCACGATTGCTTTGGCCGCGATCATGCCGTGAACGTCTTCAGGGCTTGTCGTGGGGCGGGCAAGGATCACATCTTCCCCGCGCTCGGCGCGCGCCTCCGCCTCGTCCGTATCGGTCACAACAGTGCCGACTCCAATGCCCTGGCAGGCGCCCTCGCCCTTGGCGAGCACCTCTGCGCCCTCGGTGGCCCCGGCTTTGAGGCGGGGGCGGAGCAACACCCTTACCTGGTCTGAGGTGACACGCTGAAGGGCGGTCGCCTCGTCGATCATTCCCTCATCCACCATGTCGACGGCGATCTCAACGGCGGCCTCGGGCGCGCGTTTGGCTGCCCGCGATTGCAGCAAATAAAGCGTCCCCTTTTGCACCGTGAACTCAATGTCCTGAACGTCTTTATTCTCGGTTTCGAGCGTCGTTGCGGCATCGAGCAAGGCGCGGTACACGGCGGGCAGGGACTGATTGAGGGTGTCGAGCGGCTGCGGGGTGAATTTGCCCGATACCACGTCCTCGCCTTGGGCCCGAGGCAGGTATTCCCCATAGGGCTCGCGCGCGCCGGTGAGGGGATTGCGGCTGAAGAGCACGCCCGTGCCCGATTGCGCGTCCAGATTTCCGAACACCATAGCCTGGATGACAACTGCCGTCCCCAGATCATCGGAGATATGATGATGGGCGCGATAGCGTTTTGCCCGGCGGGAGTTCCACGAGTCGAACACGGCCTTAATCGCCGCTTCCAGTTGATCGCCCGGATCATCGGGCACCCGCGCACCGGTAGCGGCCGCAATGGCCGCTTGCCATTTGTCCGGCGTGTCCGCTGGATCGAGCGTGAGCCCGATGGCCTTAAGGACGATCCCGGCGTAAAGCTCGTAAAAGCGCCGGTGGGTGTCCCGGGCAAAAGCTGCATCGCCGCTCTCTGCGGCCAAGAGGTCTTCGGTCTGCGTGTTCATGCCGAGATTGAGGACGGTGTCCATCATGCCGGGCATTGAGATCGGCGCGCCTGACCGTACGGAAACGAGCAAGGGTCCGCTTTCGGGTTTCTTGCGGCCGAACAGGCCTTTTTTTGGTGCTGTTTGAGGGCCGAACAGCCGTCCTGTCTCGGCCTGAAGCCAGGCGATGCCCTCTGCAACCTCATCGGCAAGCCCGCCGGGTAATTCGCCGAGATCCCGGTAGGCGCGGCAGGCCTCGGTCGTGAGAACGAAGGCGGGCGGAACGGGCAGCGCATGGGCGGACATGTGGGCAATCGACCAGGCTTTACCGCCGATCAGGTCTCGGCTCGGAAGCGAGGTCCCGTCGATCCGGACTGTCCATTTGCCGTCGCGCTTGTCCATGGTTTCAGTTGCGTCCTTGGTGGCCCCGTTCGGGCCGCTTATTCGTCCCGTTCGGTGCCCATGATGCGAAGCAAGTCCTCATGAAGCTCAAACCAGACCGTATGGTAACTTTCTGTCTTTGCATCACTTACCCAAGCGATGTCGCCATCCTCGGCTTTTTCAAGCGCGGCGGTGAGTTTGGAAAGATAAATGGCAAGGCGCGCCAAACCGCCGGCAAGGCCTTTCAGCACCAATTCTGCGCTGTCATGGAACGTTCCCAGACGGTCGATGATTTTATCGTCATAGGCTTTGTCTGAATGGTCATTGGGCACCAGTTTGCCGCCCACGGGCATTGTCTGCCAATCGGTGATGAGTTGCTTCAGGTCCCGATTGATTGTCTCAAACCGGTCGTAATGGCCGCGGAATGTCGCATCGGCGCGCAGCGATGAGAAAACTTGTGCATACTGAGATTCAAGCCCGATGCGCCCGACCGGGGTCAGCATATATTTGCCTTGTGCCTCGGCAACTCGGCCGCCGGCCACGGCCTCATCGAGGGCGGCCTTTACCGTCTCGACGGCAAGCCCCATAAGGCTTGCCACCTCCTCAGCCGTGCCATGTTTTTTGATGGCGAGCCCGTGAAGAACAAGGAACAAATCGGTCATGCGGCATCACTCCCTTGCGCAATGAGGGTGTCACGGACTTTCCGCCGTAAGATCTTATTGGCAGCGCTTTTGGGCAATTCAGGCCAGATGTCGAGCCCCTTGGGTCGTTTGAACGCTGCTAGCTTCTCCCGCGCATAGGCTAAGATGGCCTCAGGGTCGAGCCCGTCTCGACCGGCGATAACAGCGTGGACCCTGTCTCCCCATTTCTCGTCCGGAAGCCCAACAACGGCAGCTTCCACGATACCGTCATAGGCCAGCAGCACTTCTTCGACCTCGCGGGGATAGACGTTAAAGCCGCCAGAGATAAGCATGTCGTTTTTGCGGTCGAGGAGGTAGAAAAATCCGTCCTCGTCCATTTTCCCGACATCCCCGGTATGGAGCCAGCCGCTGCGAAAGGCTTTTTGTGTGGCGTCAGGTCGGTTCCAGTAATGTGCCATGAGTTGCGGGCCACGGCAGACGATTTCTCCGATTTCGCCGGGGGGTAAGGGATTGTCGTCCTCATCGAAAATCGCCGCATCGACAAAAGCAAAGGGCCGGCCCGCCGAGCCAACCCGGTCGTGATCTTCGGGCTTGAGACAGGTGATCACCATTGGGCTTTCAGCCTGGCCATAGGTTTGTGCGAAAACGCGTCCAAACCGCTCTTGCGCCCGCTCCAGCAAAGCCGGCGCGATGGGAGAGGCACCATAGCAAATCCGCTCAAGGGAGAGATCGGCACCGGCAAGCCCTGGCTCTTCCATGATCATGGCAAGCATGGTTGGGACAAGGAAGGTGACGCTCGCTTTTTCTTGTTCCGCGAGGGTTATGAACCGAGCTGGATCAAATTTCCGCATAATGACGGAGCGGCTGCCGCGCACCAGGCTGGGGAGGAAAAAAGCCCCGGAGGCGTGGGCAATCGGCGCGGCATGTAAAAAGGTGTCGCTTTGTTTGAGCGTTGGGACGAGATCCATCAAAAACGCCGACAACTCCGCAAGCTCTCCCTGGTTTTGCAACACAACCGCTTTTGGGCGTCCGGTGGTCCCGCCCGTATAGCCAAGTCGATAAATGTCCGTAAGGGACCGCTCTGCCAGACAAGGGCGGGCGCTGCCCCCTTCAATCATCGCCGAGAGTTCTTGCGGGCCGATGCTGATCTCCGCCTCGAGCCCCTCCGTACCGTCGTGCAAAACAGCACGCGATCCGCTGTCAGATAATTTGAAGTTATGGCTATCGAGAGTTTCGCGCGTGTTGAGCGCCAGCCGGACGAGACCGGCCTTCGCAATCGCGTAATAGGCAATCAAACAGTCGATTGAGTTCGGCAACAGCACCGACACCCGGTCGCCCGCCACAAGGCCCCGCTCCAGCAAGGCATTGGCAAGGCGGTCCGTCGCAGTGTCGAAGCCCTTAAAGCTCAGCACCCGCGCATCTTCCACAAGACACGGCGCGTCCTTGAACTGCTGTGCGGCACGGCGAATGAGGGCGCCGATATTCATCATGTGTCTCCGTGAAACCGGATGGCCAAGCCCCTTAAGCGCTGGCGTATGCTCAAGCGCCCTTTCGGATCGCGTCGATGTCCTCGCGCGACAGCCCGGCCCCTTTGCCCGCAAGGCGTCTGGAGCGCTGCTGTTCTTCTTTATACATCTCATCGGCAAGTGGCGTATGGGCGTTGTGTTTTAGCCATTGCTCACAATAGAGCCGATATTTCATGCTTGGGTCATCAAGGCGTTTTTCTCTGGCCAAGCGATTATACTCGTCAATCCCAATTACACCTTTGCTGGTGTTGTACCGGTCTTCCTTTTGCGGAAGATACGTGATGCCGGGAGCCATGGCGCCAACAGTTTTTGTGTAATCGCCGGTTTCCAAGATCGAGTAAGGAATGAGACTGTAAACCCGGGTCGGCGCATTGGAGTGCTGCATCATCGCATACTCGGTCATGCGTTGGCTTGGATTGCTGATATAGCCAACCAGCTCGCCAAGGATATCCCGTCCGTACTCATCGTTAAAAAGCGGGCGGAAACGCTCCGCCCGTTCATCGATCTTCACCCAATCGTCCGGGTCGTAACATCCGGCAATGTGCGCGAGGTCTTTCAAGATGGCGTAATAGGTGATGGCGCCTGCATCCATCAATTGGTCGCGAGAATAGGCGGCAAGGCGCTTCCATAGATTGGCCATGGCTTCCTTCACGCCCGCATCAATCTCGTTGAAGGCCTTGATTAAATCGCTGCGCGAGTCCATGCCGACGGGTTGTAAGCCGGTGGTCAGTGGATCGAACGTGTAAAGACCAACGCCCTTTAGGTTATGCCCCTGGAATTCCGGCTCGGCGGAGAAAGACCCCCAATCGTCAATCCAATTAAAGTGCACACCCTCGGCAACCATGGGCACGACGATGTTATTGTAGGGCACACTGGCACCGACTCCATCGAGCCAGGGATAGCTCGATTCCGATAGGTCCACGAATTCACGCACCAGCATTTCTCGGCCATTGCCGAGGTTATAGGGCCCCATATTGTTTTGGCCGATCCGGCTTTCACACGACACAAGGAACGTGAACTGAGAAACCGTCGCAAGGCAGTTTTGCGCGGCGATGTGAAGCTCATCCCCCTCCTCGCAATCATACATGTCCGCATGCATGACCTGAAGGCGGCGCTCTGAGTGGATCTGGGCCCGATGGCCGGCTT
>JBCDJA010000134.1:0-6647 GCA_038748465.1 Pseudomonadota bacterium | reverse complement strand
GGCTCGCGCCTTGCGCAAGGCGTCACCTTCGATGCCGATACCGAACTCATGGCCCGCTGCAAGCGCGCCGGCCTGGTGACCGTCGGCACCACAACGACCCCGGAAATGGCGTTTAACGCCAGTACCGAGGCAGTTGTTTATGGGCCGACCCGAAACCCTTGGAACACGGACCACTCGCCGGGCGGCTCTTCAGGCGGGGCCGGCGCGGCGGTCGCCGCCGGCATGGTGCCCCTTGCCCATGCCAATGACGGGGGCGGATCGATCCGCATCCCCGCGGCTTGCAATGGGCTGGTCGGCCTAAAACCCTCGCGCGGGCGCACCCCCACAGGCCCAGATTCGGGAATCTTCCTTTGGGGGCTTGCTATTGAATTTGTCGTGACACGGACAGTGCGCGACGCGGCGGCCCTGCTCGATGCGGTGGCCGGCCCGGATGAGGGGTTTTATTATACCGCCCTGCCCCCCAAGGGCAGCTTCTTTGGCGCAACCACACGCCCCTCGCCGCGCCTTAAGATCGGCGTGCTCGAGCAGATCCCCGGTTGCGCGGCCCCTGAGCCAGAGATCAAAGATCGGCTTGGCGACACGGTGCGCTTGCTTGAAGAGCTGGGACACACCTGTGCTCCGGTGAGCCTTGAGTATGACGTCGACGGTTTTAACGCCTCCACAATCAGGCTTTGGGGCGCCACGATTGCCCATTACATTGATCTTTTCGCCGCGGGCACGGGCCGGGAGATTGGGCCCGACACTCTCGAGGCGGTGACCCTGGAGACCTATAAATTCGCCAAAGCCCTCTCCGCAGTTGAGATGGAATGGGCGATGGGCGTGCAAAACAAAATCTGCCGATCCGTCGCCCAGTCCATCAAAGCCTACGATGTTGTGCTCACACCAGGGCTCGGCCAGGACGTCGCAAAGCTTGGTGTTTTGGACCAAAACGCCTCAGGCGTCGGCGTGATGGATTGGTGGAAGCAATTGATGTATGCCTATACACCGTATACGCCGCTTTTCAATACCACGGGCCAACCAGCCATTATGCTGCCGCTTTGGCAATCGAAAGCCGGCCTACCGCTCGGCATGCAATTTGTCGGGCGCCCAAGCGATGAGGAAACCTTGATTGGCCTTGCGACGGAGTTGGAGCACGCTCATCCCTGGGCAGGCCGGCGCCCGCCCCTTTACGCTTAAGCCAGACCTTCGGCGCAAAACGCCAACCATTTTGCAGACAAAACCAGGATGCGGGGCCGCCCCTCATGACGCACTCCCCCGAACAGCGGAAGACCCAAGACCTAGGAGGACGCTTGGTGGAGCAGGCGCGCAAGGCTGGCGCCAACGCGGCCGACGTCTTAATCGCAGATCGCACATCTCTTTCAGCGTCCTGTCGCCTTGGCGCGCTTGAGGACATCGAACGCGCTGAAGCGCGGGATGTGGGCTTGCGCGTTTTCGTGGGGCAACGCCAAGGGATCATCGCGAGCAACAGCCTAACGGACCAAACGATTGATGACTTTGTCGCGCGCGCCGTCGCCATGGCAAAGGCAACGCCCGAAGATCCGTTCGCGTGCCTTGCCGATCCGGCGCTCTTTCCCTCCGAAACACAGATTGCTGAACGGCTCCGCGCGCTTGAACTTTTCGACGAGACGGATTGGTCCGCGGACACCTTGAAGGAACGGGCGCTAACCTGCGAGGCAACAGCCCGGGACGTTGAGGGAATTACCAACAGCGAGGGGGCAAGCGCCAGCTGGCGGCGCACGCACGTCACATTTGCAACAACCGAGGGCTTCCTTGCCAGCTATCAGACCTCAAACCACGCGCTTGGTTGTTCGGTCATTGCTGGGTCTGGCACCGGCATGGAAAGCGATTACGAGTATTCTTCCGCACGCTACGCGGCAGATCTGCGCTCGCCCGAAGCCGTCGGCCTTGAAGCAGCGCAGCGCACCATCGCCAAACTCAACCCCCGCAAAACCGCGACCCAAACCGTGCCCGTTCTCTACGACCGCAGGGTCTCGAGTTCCCTGTTGAGCCACTTAGTGGGCGCGATCTCCGGCACCGCGATCGCGCGCGGAACCTCGTTTCTGCGCGATGGTCTCGGCACCCCCGTTTTTGGCAAGGCGATTACGATTATAGACGATCCGCTCAAACCGCGCGGGTTACGCTCCCGCCCCTTTGACGGGGAGGCTGTCGCGGGCAAACGGCGGGCCTTGGTCGACGGGGGCGTTTTGCAGACCTGGCTGCTCGACCTCTCAACGGCCCGCCAACTCAAGCTCGAAACAACAGGACATGCCGCGCGGGGCGTTGGGGGCCTGCCCTCGCCAGCCTCGACTAATCTTTGGCTCGAGCCAGGATCTGCGTCTCCGGGCGATCTGATGGCCGACATCAAGGATGGGTTCTATGTCACAAGCCTGATCGGCCGCGGCGTCAATCCGGTTACCGGTGATTATAGCCGGGGTGCTGCGGGCTTTTGGATTGAGAATGGCCAGTGCACCGACCCCGTCAGCGAAGTGACGATCGCCGGCAATCTGAACGCCATGTTTGCCGGTATGATCCCGGCGGATGACCTGGAATTTTCTGAAGGGATCAATGCCCCGACCGTCCGAATTGACGGATTAACTGTGGCCGGCACCTGAGCGCGGCCCACTCAATCCATCGGCCTGCAAACCCGTTGCGCTTGGGTAACGCTGGTGGATTTTTCGCTCCTCAAACCCACCGACTTGCCGCCTAGCCCCCTCCCGCCGCATGAACGAATCATGCTTTTTAGTTTGGTCTGCCAAAAAAGAGCAGACTAATGAAGAATGACCGCCGAGATGAGCGCATTGTCTCGGCACGGTTTGATGTTGGGTAACGAGCGGTTGGGTGGCCGGCAAGGGAAACGCTGGCACGATAGAGGATCGTGTGGATGCCAAAGCAATTGCTACACCTCGTTTTCGGCGGCGAGCTTGAAGATCTGCAAGATGTGGAATTCAAGGATATGGATGGTTTGGATGTGGTGGGAATCTATCCAAACTACAAAGCTGCCTATGACGCATGGAAAGCAAAAGCGCAGGCAACGGTCGATAATGCCCATATGCGGTACTTCATCGTTCACCTTCATCGCCTTCTCGATCCCGAGACGGATCAAACCGGATAGCCAAGCCCTATGACAAAGCGTTCCCCCAAGGTCGACGACCTGCTTCGCCGCCCCGCTCAAACGGAGTCCCTACTGAACCGGGCAAAGGCGATTACCTTCAAAAAAATTCCGGCCGTTGCCGCAGCGAAAGAGGGGGCCGCAGCGAAAGAGGGGGCCGCAGCGAAAGAGGGGGCCGCAACAAAAGAGGGGAGTGCGGCAAAAGGAGGGAGCCCCACAAAAGAGGGGCGGGCTGTCTCGGCAGAGGGCACGCAATCCATCGTGCCCCCCTCTCGCACGAGCCAAACAACACCGAGCAACCAAGCAACACTGCGCAGCGAGGCAAAGACGCCCGATCTGGTTGCCGCGGCCCCGTCCGGCACGGCAAGGGCGGCCGAGTTGTCGGCTATTCCGGTTGACTTGCTTAAACCGGCAAGCAAGTCAAAGCGCCGACGTCTGACAAAGGCCGAACGGATTGAGCGACGCGACACACCAGCGAGCGCAATGTCCGCCCAATCGGCGGAACCGTCAAAGCGGGGCCGAACCGCGTCGAAACGGTCCGCCAAGGCATCGCCGCAAGCCCCCCGAGGGAGCGCCGGAGGCGAGGCTACGGCGCGCGCAGGCCAGCCACCTGCGACCAGGCGGCTTGGGCAGTCAGCTGCCGGCGCCTTCGCCGGCAAAATTCTTCGCCCCTTTATTTGGCTGCAAATCGAGACCATCGCCTACCGGCTCCTCGCCGTCGTCACGATTGCCCTGTTGGTCTTCCTCATCGACCCCTTTGTCGCGGCTGTTCTGGCTGGCGAGGCGCTGCAACCGATCCTCGTGCTTCCGGCGGCCGGCGCATTGATTTTCGGTTTGTTACGGATCATTACCTCGTTCCAGCAGCGTACGGAAGGAAAACTCAAACAGGCGATCGCGGCTAAGGGCCGGCTGGCCCTTGCCCGGCGAACCCTGACGCGCCCCTTCGATGAGACCCAGCGGCGCACGGCCGGCACGCTTCCGGTCGAAGACCTGCACCCGGCCCGCATGGTCGCCGACATTGGGTTCGATATCCGCTCCCGGCTTGTAAGCGATGTCGGGCTGGTGTGCGCGCTGGGTATTCTGCTCGCGACCTACAATCCGCTCCTCGCAGGCATCAGTCTTGCCATCCTCGTGCTTGTGCAAGTCCACGCCCAGGTCAGCAAACCGCGCAAGGCGAAAAGCCTTGCGGAGGCGGAAACTGGCCTCGTTGAGGCGAGGGCTCAATTTTGGGACACGGTCCGCGTCATTCGTCTGCACGGAAAGGAAGTGCAAGAACTCAAATCGCTCGCCTCGCGCCTTGAAGATCAGGTTATACGCGCTGACCAGCCGAGCGTTGCGCGCTTTCCAATGTCGGAGATCGCTGCAGGCGTGGGGATCGCGGTCATTGTGGCGTTTGGCGGCTACCTTGCCGTCGCACAGAGCCTTGCTTTGCAAGAGGCGCTCGTATTCGCTGCAGCCTTGGCGCTGGCATATCAGCCGCTTGGGCGTCTAACGGGGCTCAATACCCTTGCCCAGTCCTGGGCCCAGGCCTCCCGCGTGGTCTACGGCGATCCGCGTGCTGAAGGCTCAATGCCACCCGAGCCCGGTGTGAAGGCCGGGTCCCCGACCGGCCATGCGATCCGTGTACGGGACGTTACGCTATCCCGGCAAATCGAAGCCGATCAAAAACCCCAACCTATCTTCTCCCGGCTCAACCTTGAGATCGACGAGGGGCAAACTGCGGCCCTTGTGAGCCCAGAAAGCGTGCCGGCCATTGAGCTGTTCGACCTACTGCTTGGGTTCAGCAGGCCCGATACCGGTCATATTCTCATCGGCGGCTTGCCGGCCCAAAACTTTACGAGTGACCAGCGCTTTGCCCGCTGCGGGCTCGTGACGGCCGATCCGGTTGTCTTCGACGACACGATCGCAGCCAACATCGCCTATCGCTCCGGTACCTTAGATCGGGCCCTGCTTAAAAAGGCCGCCGAAGCGGTCGGCGCCCATGAACTGATCGCCTCCCTGCCCCGAAGCTATGAGACCATCTTAAAACCGGCCGATCTCATCGAGCACGAAACCCTTGCCCATCTCATCGCCCTTGCCCGCCTCATGGCGAGCCCGCCACCGATCCTGCTGGTCGATGAGCCACGGATCGCCATGGCGCCCGAGGAAGAACAGCATTTGGGACTTGCTCTGACGCGCATCTATCGTGGCCGTACGGTTTTGGTCCATCCGCGCCGGGCAGAGACCCTGCACAATGCAGGGCGGATTTACATCCTCTCAAAGGGCCACGTGGTGCAAACCGGCACGCACGATGAACTCGTCCGCGGCGGGGGCCTTTATGCGGCCCACTACAGGCGCTACTTTACCGCTGATGATCGTGCGGTAGGACTTGGCGCGTAGCATTCCCATCCTGGGCGCGATCATTGGCCGGCGGGTTGCAAGCCTGGCGGTAAACGATAGTCGTTTCGCCTTGAGGTAGCCCTAGCGCCGCCCCAGGCCGGCAACGGCCCGCAAAGGGTGGTCACATGAAGGTGCATTCCCGTTCCGGCGGGATCGCTCGGTTTTTCAAGCGTCTCGGCCAGAAAGACTGGGTCATAAACTTAGTCTCGTGGGTTCTAGCGAGCTATGTCCGCCTGGTGCATGCCACATCCCGTTGGACGATCGTCAATCGGGAGGGCCTGACGCAGCTCGCAGCATCTGATACGCCAACGATTGCCGCCTTCTGGCATGGGCGTTTGGCGATGATGCCCTTTCTGCAGGAGGGCGATCGCCCCTCTCATCTCCTCATCACCAAGCATCGCGACGGCGCCTTCAGCGCCCGCACCACCGCACGGTTCGGGATCAAACCGATCTTTGGCTCCAAAACGAAAGTAAAGCGCCATTCCGGCGAGAAGAAAGATCAGGGCGGCACCCAGGCGTTTTTGGCGATGGCGCGGGTGCTGAAACAGGGCGGGATCGTCGTCATCACGCCTGACGGTCCGCGCGGGCCGGCACGCATCGCCGCCGACGGGATCCCGGCACTCGCCAAGGCCGGCAAAGCGATCATCGTCCCGTTCAGCTATTCGACAACCCGTCGCCGGATGCTGAACACGTGGGATCGGTTTCTCCTGCCCTTGCCCTTCTCAAAGGGCGTTTATGTGGTGGGCGAGCCGATCGTGGTGGACCGGAAAGCCGACGCGGCAGGCCTTGAGGCCGCGCGCGCCGAGCTTGAGCGTGCGCTCAATGCCCTCGATGCGGAGGCCGACCGGCTCACCGGCCATACCCCGCTGCCCCTCCCCCTCCAAGCGGCGACAACAAGCGCCGCACCCCCGGGTCATCCGGTTCCGGATAAATCACAGGCCGTCTGATGGACACCGGCGCAGAGCCCCGCGCTGGGCCACCGGTGCCCGGGCACGCTCCCTTCTCGCTCCGCCTCTACGCCCGGATCATGGATGCGGCAGGGCCCCTCTTTCGGCTTTGGCTCGCGCATCGAGCGCGCAAGGGCAAAGAGATCGCAGAGCGGATCGGCGAGCGGTTTGGTGAGGGACTGGCACCGCGCCCGAGCGGCCCAATCCTGTGG
>JBCDJA010000133.1:0-6712 GCA_038748465.1 Pseudomonadota bacterium | reverse complement strand
GGCCGCCGTATCGAGAATTTGCAAGTCGCGAAGGGCCGCAAGGCGCGCTGCTTCGCGAGGCGGAAGGGGGGGTAAGCCGGTATCGGCCGAGATTGGCGTGTCGCGGGACGGCGAATTCGTCATGATTGGCTGTCTGTCCCGTGATAGCGATCGGCCGACAGGGCCGAAGGGATGCGTGCCAATCGCAAGGCGCCGAGCCATGCAGGGCGCGCCTGCGCAAAGTTGAGGGCTTGGCCGCTTGCCCCTCAAAACCTGTTGGGCCTAAGCCGCCATGGATTGGTAAAGATTGGATTACGCACGCAGTTCATTGGGTGCAAGATAGAGGATTGTCCCTTGAGGGCCCTTCCGGCACCGCGCCTTACTGCCCTCAGCCCCATTCGGGTACGGGAACTGTCGATGCAAAATGCGCGCGCAAACTCTCCGCCAAGGCCTGTACCTTCTCGGTCTCAAACACATCTTTGTGGGCGATGAACCAATGGGGCACGGTCCACTCGGTGTTGGGTAAGATGCGCATGAGGTTTGAATCGCTAAGGGCCCGAAAGCTTGGCAGGATACCGATGGCATGTCCGCCGCGCACAGCCGCCTCACGGACAATGATTGAACTGCTGACGAAAGAGATCGATTCGTCCGGGACATTCTCCCGGAGCCAAACATGAAGCGGGATCATGGGCCCGTCCACATCCGGGCCTACGAAGCGATGGGCGGACAAGTCTTCCAGATCGTCCGGCTTTCCCCAACGCGCCACATACTCCGCACTCGCATAGAGACCGAGAGTCAAGTCAAACAAACGCTCCGTATGACAATCGGGCTCATTCGGTTCGCCGCCGGCACGGATTGCGACATGCGCCTCGCCGGCAGCGATACTCAAGGGATCCGTGGTCCCGATATATTTGATCCGAACCGCAGGGTGGATCCGGTTGAGTGCGTTGAAGGCAGGCATGAGCAGAGGCGCCATCGCATCGAACGACGTCACGATCAGCTCACCGCCAAGTTGGTCCGAGCCGACCTTGGCGAAGGTTTTGAAGCGGTCCAGCTCGGCCTGGGTCGCGTCACCGATGCGTTGTAGCTCTAATCCGAGCTCCGTGGGCGTATACCCTTGAGCATGGCGTACAAAGAGCTTTCGTTCCAACTGACTTTCCATCAGAGCGATATGGCGTATCACTGTCGCCCGATGGACTCCCAGCTCCCGTGCTGCAGCGCTGACGCTGCCCAAGCGCGCGACGATGGCGACAGTTCGAATTTCGTTCCAGTCGTGCATGATCTTGCCTCGCCTTCGCGCATCCCCTGTGGAATTATTCGATATATCGAAGCGGAACGATATCGCTATGCTCTCGCGCGGATCGCTCGACAACCCTCAGCCCAGTGATTGACGAGTATAAGATATGTTTCGATCTACTTTAGACTGCAATCAGGCCCTGTCCACGCCCACTCGTTTCAGGACGATCGCAACCGGGCACCTAGCCACCACCAACGCACATGACCCACTGCGCCGATTTGGCAACATCGCGTTGGTCATTGCAACGGGCCTCGTGCTTGCGGCCTGCCAGCCCGACCAGACAGACGAAGCGGCAAGCGGCGAGCCGGTGCGCGGCCTCGTGACGACCGAGGTCAAAGCGACGGGAAAAAGCACCATACGGACATTCCCCGGTGTGTTGGAGCCGGGGGAGGTCAATGTTCTCGCCTTTGAGGTGGGCGGCAAGCTCGGCAAGCTTGATTTAACCGTTGGGCAGACCGTAAGCGAAGGGCAATTGCTGGCCGAATTGGAGCCAGAGAAATTTGCAGTTACGGTAGAAAACCGAAAAGCGCTGGTGGAAGAGGCAGAGGCAACCCTTCAGCAGGCAGAAGAGGATCTAGCGAGATCAGAGACCCTCTTGGCGCGCGGCGTGATTACCAAGGTGCGTCGTGACAGCGATCGAACCGCCGCTAAAACTGCGCGCGCGCAGCTCACCCAAGCCTCCAAGGAACTAGAATCCGCCGAGGAGGACCTCGCCGATTCCAAGCTCTATGCCCCCTTTGACGGGGTCATTAACGCCATCGACGTCGAGAGCTTTGAAACCGTCGGATCTGGCCAAAGCATTGTGTCGGTCTATACGGACACAAGCTACGAAGTGTCCTTTTCGGTGAATTTCGATGTGGTGGCCCAGCTCAGTCTCGGCACGGATGCCTTTGTGAGGCTTTCTGATGATCCGGCGACCGCTCTTGCCGCTGAGGTAACAGAGCTTGGTGAGAGGGCCGAAACGGTCTCAGCCTTCCCTGTCATTGTAAGCCTTATTGAAACGAGCCCAATCCTCAAACCGGGGATGGCGGCCGAGGTGTCCTTCGAGTTCGAGTTGCCCGTTGCGCGCGGCTTTTTGATCCCAATAAGCGCGGCGATCCCGCTCGGGCAAATTCCCGATGCCCAGCCGAACGAGCCCCAACCCTTGCCGATTTATGTCTACGACCCGGAGACAAGCACAGTTAAACAACGCCAAGTGACGTTTGCCGGCTTGCGCGACAATCAGGTGCTCGTCATCGACGGGTTGAGCGAGGGGGAGCATGTGGCAACCAAGGGCGTGTCGTTCCTCCGTGAGGGTATGAAGGTTAAGCTGCTCGAGCCCGAGGGCTGATTAAATGGATATCCTTACCCGTTTCGGGATCGAAAAATCCCGCTTCACGGCCCTCATCATGGTCGTGATTCTGGCGCTCGGGCTTTCCTCTTACATGCAAATTCCAAAGCGTGAGGACCCGACGATCACAATCCGAACCGCGGTTGTTGTCGTGAATTTTGCCGGCATGTCGCCTCAACGGGTCGAGAATTTGATCGCGGTCCCGGTCGAGCGCCGCATCCGAGAAATTGCCGAAGTCGAGGATATCGAAACGATCATCACAACCGGCCAAGCGCTTATTTATGTCTATCTTTATGACACCGTATCCGGCCCAGCGATCGATTCTGCTTGGGAGGATTTGCGCAACAAGATGATCAGCGTCCAATCTGAATTGCCAGATGGAACGTCAAGCCCTTTCGTGAACACCGATTATGGCGATGTGTCGATTGCGACTGTCGCCTTGACGGGAGATGGGTTCTCGCTTGCGGAAATTGAGGATATTGCAGACGACCTGCGTACAGAGCTTTATACGGTCGAGGGCATTTCCAAGGTCAGCTTTTACGGCGAACAGGACGAACGCATTTGGCTAGAGCTCGACACGCGCAAGCTCGCTACAAGCGGCGCGCAGGTTCAGCAATTGCTCGATGACCTCCAGGCGCAAAACGTCATCCTGCCCGCGGGCAAGATCGATGCGCAGGGGACAAACATTGTTTTGGAGGCCAATGGCGATCTGTCATCGGTTGAGGAAATCCGAGGCGTTTTGACAAAAGTCAGTGGGGTGGAAGGCTTTGTGCGGCTTTCTGATCTCGTGAGCGTGCGCCGAGGCTATGTCGACCCAAAAGAAACACCGGTTTTCTTTAACGGTGATCCAGCCATCGTCCTTGCCGTTGAGATGTCCGACACCACCGATATCCAAGACCTTGGCGGGCGACTGCGCGAAAAATTGGACGATTTTGAAAGTCGGCAACCCATCGGCATCTTGGTTGAAACCTCCACTTATCAAGCAACCAATGTGAACTCCGCGGTCAACAATGCGTTGAGCAATGTGGGCCAAACCTTTGCGGTGGTCTTTGTGGTGATGTTTCTCTTTTTGGGGATGCGCCCTGCCGCCGTCATCGCCTGCATCATTCCATTTTCGATTTGCTTTACCCTGCTCTTAATGCCGACCTTGGGCGTTGACATCGAGCAGGTATCCATCGCCGCTGTGATCATTTCTCTCGGCTTGCTCGTAGACAACGGGCTTGTCGTTGTCGAGGACATTGAGGGGCGGATCAATGACGGCGTTCCGCCCAAAGACGCAGCCAAGGCCGCGGGATCGCAGTATCTGGTCCCTCTTGGGGTCGCTTCCATTACGACCATCTCGGCTTTTCTTCCTATGCTGATGATCGAAGGGGTGGAAGGCGAATTCTCCTATTCCCTGGGCGCCGTGGTGGCCGCTATGCTGCTGGGCTCTTGGCTTACCGCCATGTACATCCTCCCTTATCTTTGTGTCCTGTTGTTGAAGCCGAAAGCGGCAAAAGGCAACACCTCGCAAAGTGGGTTTCGGCCAACCGCGGTCTACGGCGCGCTGACGCGGCGGCTCCTTCCCTTTGGCCTTCCGATCGGTGCCCTGACCATCGGGGCTATTGTCTTCAGTGCCACACAATTTGCTTTTTTAAAGGTGGAACAATTTCCCTTTAGTGAGCGGTCTGACTTTTTGATTTATATGGATATGCCGAAAGGCACGGCCATTTCCGCCACCGAAGACATGGCGTTGCGCGTGCAGGACTGGTTGGGCGATGAGCTCACCAACCCCGGTGTCATCAACAGCACGGCCTATGTCGGCGATGGAGGCCCGCGGTTTAATCTCGGTCTTAATCCGGCCGATCCCGACCCTGCCAGCGCGTTCATTGCGGTCAAAACCGAAAGCTTGGGCGCAGCCATCGACACCGCCGACAGGGCGCGGCGCCACTTTTTCGAGAACTTTCCCGAGGCTCGGTTCCGGGTCACGCGCTTGCCCCAAGGGGGCTCGGAATCGGGCATTGTCGACGTGGAGATCTCCGGGCCCGATGCCGAAGTTCTCTTGGCCGCGGCCACCGAAATCGAAGCTCAATTCTCGACCCTTCCCGCCCTTGTAAAAAACGAAACCGATTGGGGCAACAAGGTCGTCAAGGTCGTTCTCGACATTGCACAAGACAAAGCGCGCGAGTTCGGCATCACCTCTGAGGACATTTCAAGCGTTCTCGAAACCTATTTTTCCGGCACGGAATATTCGGTCTTTCGCGACGGCGATGAGCAGATCCCCATTGTTATGCGTGCTGATAAGTTTAGCCGAGATACGATTGAAGATTTGGCCAATATGTCCATTACGGACGGTGTGTCGATCATTTCAATCGATCAGGTTGCCTCCTTTAAACCAAAACTAGAATATTCCGAGATCCGCCGCGAAAACCAGGTCCGCCAGATTGTCGTGTCCGCCAAAAGCGCGGAGATGAGCGCCATGGAGACCTACGCCTTCATCGAGCCGACCCTCGATGCCCTCGATCTGGGCGAGGCCTATGACATCTCAATTGGAGGGGAAATCGAGGACAGCGGCGATGTGAATGCGCAGATGGGGGGCAATCTGCCCTTCGCCTTGGGGGTTATGCTGGCGGCCTTGGTCTTCCAATTCAATTCGATCAGACGAGCGATCGTCACCCTCCTCACCATACCGCTTATTATGATTGGTGCGCCCTATTTGATGATCCTAACCGGACAGCCCTTCTCCTTCTTCGCGATGCTGGGCCTCATGTCGCTCATGGGGATTATCATCAACAATGCGATCGTCCTGATCAATCAGATCGACATCGAACGGGAAACCAAACCCCTCGACGATGCGATTGTCGATGCTGCAATGCAGCGGGTACGGCCGATCTTGCTCACGTCCCTGACGACAAGTCTGGGCCTGATGCCGATGGCGATTAGCGGCGGGGCCCTGTTTGAGCCGATGGCGACGATCATGATCGGGGGCCTACTCGTTGCATCCCTCATCTCACTCATCTTTGTCCCCTCGATCTACCGCTTGTTTATGGGCTGGGGACAAAAAGGCGCGACCCGTCCGGCCCCTGCAAACGCCTAACGGCAGCCCCCGTCCAGCCGACGAGACGCGCGCCGTGCCATCAACCAGGACGACCCAACGCCGGTTCCAGCTCTTATGCCCCAACGATCGTTCCTCTTTTTTCTGATCGGATTTTCGTTCCTATGGATCCCTCTCGGCCAGCATGGGTTTCTTGTGTCCCATTGGATGAAGGTCGGGACGTTTATGGCTCCCTTTCTCTTGGGCGTCGCTTTGGCGTTTCGTGGCACGGCCCAAGCCCCCTCGACAGACGATCCGAGATGGCTTTCGCTCCTCCTACTGATGGCTTATATCGCCCATCAATTTGAAGAACACTGGATCGACGCGCTTGGTCGCACATATGCCTTCTTCGAGAGCACAAACAGTCTGATCCTCCGTGCCCTTGGTGCGCCGAGCGATGCCACGGGCCCCCTGACCCCCGAGGCGGTGTTTGTGATCAACACATCGCTGGTGTGGCTCGTCGGCGCCCTTGCGATTGTTGCGGGCCGCAAACGAATGTTTGCCCCGCTCGCTATGGCGGCCATTG
This sequence comes from Pseudomonadota bacterium, assembly GCA_038748465.1. GTDB lineage: Bacteria > Pseudomonadota > Alphaproteobacteria > M2410 > M2410 > JBCDJA01. The sequence goes on along the minus strand of JBCDJA010000133.1, from coordinate 507 downwards.
TCCTTGTAAACGCTGTGGTCCATATCGGGGCCGGCCTCGGCTCTCTTTCCTACAATCCGGGCCTTCTCACCTCCGTCTTTGTCTTCGTGCCCCTTAGTCTTTGGGTGTATCGGCGTTTCCTCCAAGATGGCTTAGTCAGCAGAACGCAGATCGCCCTAAGCCTGGCCTGGGCCGTCGGCGCCCACATTGTTATGGTGGCCGGCATGATTGGGGCCAATTGGCACAATCTGTATCCGGAATGGGTGTATTTCCTCGCGCTCATCGTCTGGTCGCTTCTGCCGGCGCTCATACCGAGCGATGCCCACGAGACCGCGTGATATGACAGGCCAATTGACACTTGGTTTTTTGTTCACCTGCGTCACGATCGGCATGGCAGTCGGCTTTATTGTTATCCTTTTTGAAGCCCTCGATTACTCCGTGCCGCGGCTTGCGGCGATGACAAGTCCCGTCCGCGACGCCATTATTTTGTTCTTTAGCATTGTTTGGATGATGATCGGTATCGTGACG